>JABGZB010000351.1 GCA_018674955.1 Verrucomicrobiota bacterium
GCAAGGCGTCTGGCTTCGCTTGGGCTGTGGGTGATGTGCAGAATCGTCACGCCGGTTTCACGGTGCACGCGCTCGAGCAAACGGCACATCTCCCCGTGCAACTCCTCGTCGAGCGCGGCCAGCGGCTCGTCAAGGCACAGCACCGACGGCCGATGCGCCAGCGCGCGGCCAAGCGCGACCCGCTGCGCCTCGCCGCCGCTGAGCTTGTCCGGCGTGCGATCGAGCAGCCCGGTGATCCCGAGTAACTCCGCCAATTCATCGACGCGCCCGGCGATCTCCGCCTGGCCAAGCGCGCGCAGCACGAGTGCGAAGGCCAGTTGCTCGCGGACGAGCATCGTCGGGAACAGCGCGCGATCCTGCGGCACGTAACCAACGCCGCGCTCGGCCGGCGGCAATTGGGTCACGTCGCGCCCACCGAGGATGATCCTTCCGCCGGCGATGTTGCGCAGGCCGCAGACCGCCTCAAGCAGTGTTGTTTTGCCGCAGCCGCTGCGGCCCATCAGCACGCCATACTCGCCGGAGGCCAGCTCCAAGCTGAGGTCACTCAACTCAAAACTGCCCTGCCGCAGCGCGATGTTCTCGAGGGCGATCATGCGAAAATTCGTTTCATTCCCAGCGTCCGGGCGATGACGAATACCACCACGGCGGCGGCGATCATGATGAGCGACACCGCCAGCATCCCCTCGGTGCGCCCGGCTTGTAGTTCGAGAAAGGCGCTCGTCGGCAGCACCTCGGTTTTCTGTCGCGTGGCACCTGCGAAGACGAGAATCGGCCCGAACTCGCCAAGCGCACGCGCCCACGCCAGCGTACCAGCCGCCAGCAGACCGCCCTTGGCCTGCGGCATGATCACCCGCCAAAACGCCTGCTGCCGGTTGCTGCCCAGCGTGAGGGCGACCTGCTCGAAGCGTTGCGGAATCTGGTCGAACGTCACGCGCATTGTCCGCACGGCGAAGGCACACGCGACCATGAATTGCGCCAGCACAACCGCCGGCCATTTGTACACCACCGCGTCGCTGAGCCACTCCGGCATGTAGCGAAACAGGATGAGCAAACTCAGCCCGACGACCAGCGGCGGCAGCACAATCGGAATGTCGAGCAACGTGTCAATGATCGGTTTGCCGCGAAACTCAAACCGGCTCATCATGTACCCGATCGGCACCGCAACCCACAGCGACAACAGCGTCGTGAGCGTGCAACTGATGAGGCTCAGCTTGATCGAAAAACGGATGTCGCGGCTCCGCAACGCCTGCACGAGCGGGTTGGGCTTGGAAAGCGAAAGTTTCGCGGCCGAAACGGCGGCACCGGTCACTGCGAATGAAAGCTGGTTCGTCGCCGTATCGGTGATTTCACGGACACCGTTCCACCCCGGCTCGCCCGCACCGCCCACGCGGATGAACTCGCCCCACAACAACCCGTGTGCCACGTCAGTGGTCACGGTAACAACTTGATTCGTCACGGCGATTTGCATCACGCGCGCCTCCGGCCGGAGCGAAGCCGTGATCGGCTTGTTGTTCGCGTGTGGCAGCAGGACAGCTCGGTCGCCCTCAGCTTGGAACAAGCCGTCGCCAACGATACGCTGTTGCCCGAGTTGCAGTCCCGCGTCGTTGTTGCCTTTGCGAAAATAATAACTCCGATCCGGCTCGACCGGCACGACAACCTCATCGCCGGCGTAGCGCCCCTGTCGCACCATCTCCGGGCCAAGCACCGGCTGGTCGCTGTAATTCAGAAACACCAAGTCCGCCAAGACCATCGCGCCGATGATGAGCAGATAACTGCCGCCCAACACGGCCAAGCCAACAAGGAACGGCTTGTCGGAGGCGACACGAAAACCGGATGGCGGCGGGGCACTCATCGACCGTTAGCCTCCCAGTTAAAGCCAAGTTGCTCGAACCGGCGGCGCGAGGTCTGCGACGTGAGGTGCTCCATGAGCCGCTTGGCCAAGTGCGGATACGGCGTGGTTTTACTGGCAGCGACGTTTTGCACGGCGAGCGCGCGCTTGGGCTGCAGAGGCACGGTGGCAAACCGATCTTTCATGTGCCGAATGTTCGCCTCGTACACGAGCGCCACGTCGAGTTTTCGGCCCGCCTCCATCGTTTGCACCAGCGTGTGCGCCGTGTCCGCCATCATTACGATGTTCTGCCGGATAGCGTCGAACTGCCCGGTCTCTCGACATAACTCGTGGCTCAGCGCGCCGAGCGTGCTCGCCTTGGGATCGGTCGTGCCGACACGCAGACCGCGCTTGGCCAAGTCGGCGAGCGAACGGATGCCGAGCGGGTTGCCCTTGGCCACGAGCATCACGATGCGCGTGCTCGAAACTTTCAAGTCCGGGCCGAAGGGGTTGCCCATTTTTTCCTGAGCCATGTCGAGGTACGACGCGTCGCACGTCATAAAAATATCCGGCAGCCCCTGCTCCCCAGTTTGCATCTTGCCGACCAACGTGCCGCAGCCAGCGTACACGACATCAATCTCGCAACCTTCGCGCTGCTGAAATTCGCGGATGGTTTTCGCCAACGCCTCGCGATTCACGCCGCCGCAATCGACGCGCAACTGGGGCACCTCGGCCCACTCATCGCCGGGCAGCGGCACGTAATGGTGTTTGGCAAATACCTCCCCGCCCCGCGTCGGCGCAGCGAGGTAGCGGGCGAACTTCAACGCCAAAGTCGGCCGCTCTGTCGTCGCTGTGACCGCTACGGAAATGTCCGCCTTGCTCGCCGCCAGTTCCGGCAACTCGACCACCCGCAGCCCGAACTGCCGCGCGACCGAATCCCAAATAAATGCCGCCTGCGTCCCGGCGTTTTCCTTCACCGCCAGCGCGGCCTCGGTCACGGTCGGGAACGAGGCCACCTTGGCCGCATCCACCGCCGCCCAGAGGCCGGATCGCTCAAGCATTTTTTTCGTCTTCTTGCCGACACCGGCAAGTGGATCGCAAATCACAAACGAGATTTTTTGCGCCAGCACATCGGCGCAACTGGCCAAGACCACGCCGCCACTTGGCTTGACGGCCAGCACCACTTTCCACGTGGCCACCTTCAGCGACTCGGCGATCAGCCCGTCGGCCCTCGCGCGCTCGGCGTACACATAGTCCGCTGCGACATAGACATCGGCGCGAGGCAACCCGCCCTCCTTGTCGAGCTTGAGCTTGTTCGCCAGCACGCCGCTGCTGCTGTACTCGAGGGACACCTTCGCGCCGGTCTCCTGCTCGAATTTCCCGGCCGCTTCCTCGACCGCTTTTTTGACGCCGGCCGCGCAGTAAATGACCAGCGCCTGCCCGGCGCTCCCGCCGCCATCAGCATCGCGATTCATCAAAAACACCAGCGCACACACCAGCACCGTGGTCAACACGAGCCACGTAAAAGCGCCCTTGCCGTTGCGGCCGTATTTGTAGTCAGATTCCCCCATCGTTCCTGCTTCGCGGCGGCAAACCATGCCGCGATCGACTCACCGAAACAAGTTTGCAAAAAGACTTGCTCACCCACCGCCACCGGCAATCATGACGGGACATGCTGAGCCAAGCCGGAATTCCCATTTTGCAGATCGACGCTTTCGCCGACGAACCATTCACCGGCAACCCGGCCGCCGTCTGCCTCCCTGAAGTCGAACCGCCGGCCGACTGGATGCAGCAGATCGCCGCCGAGATGAACCTTTCCGAAACGGCGTTCGCCTGGCCAAGCGGCGATGGTTACGGGCTCCGTTGGTTCACACCGGTCGCCGAGGTTGACCTCTGCGGGCACGCCACCCTGGCCACCGCGTTCGCGCTTTGGGAAACCGGCCACGTGGACTGCGACGACGACATTTCATTCGCCACTCGCAGCGGCGTGCTCAAGGTGCGCCGCGAACAAGACATGATTAAAATGAATTTCCCCGCCGAACCCGCGACGAGCTGCGAGCCACCCAACGGCTTGGCCAAGGCGCTTGGCGCAGAGATTCTATGGTGTGGCCAAAACCGGATGGACCATCTCGTGAAGGTCGCCAATGAACAATCGTTACTCGACCTGCGACCGGACTTCGCGAGCCTGGCCAGGCTCGACACGCGCGGCGTCATTGTCACCGCCGCCGCCGAGCGCGACAACGTTGACTTCGTTTCGCGCTTTTTCTGCCCCATGCTTGGCATCGACGAGGATCCCGTCACCGGCTCGGCTCATTGTTGCCTCGCGCCGTTTTGGGCGGGACGGCTTGGCCGCGACGAATTGACCGGCTTTCAGACATCCAAGCGCGGTGGCGTTGTCTGTTGCGAAGTGATCGGGGACCGCGTCGAATTGAGCGGTCGCGCCGTCAAGATTTTCTACGGCACAATGAGCGCGCCGCAAGCGGGGGCTTGACCCGCCACGGGGCAAGGCTTCACGTTGGCTCCCGCTGATGGGAACCGACACCCAACCTTCGCCCGAACAAATCGCGCAACACGTCCGGCAAAGCCTGCCCGCCGGCGGGCTCTTCGCCGGGCACCAATGGCGCGTCGCCACGCAGCCGTTTCCGCTCGACAAGAAAACCGTCCAGCAACTCGAGCAACTGGGCCGCGTGCTGCTCAAGTTTTACCAGGCCGCCAACACGATTTACCGCTGGAGCGCCGAGGGGCGGCTCCCCGCCTGGCCAAGCGCTTGGCTGGATCGCGGCAAGCCGCAGTCGATCATCGACCTGCAGCGCAGCAAAGAGTTCCGCGCCGAGTTGCCGCGCGTCATCCGGCCCGACATTTTGCTCACCGCCGACGGCCCTCGCATCACCGAACTGGACAGCGTGCCCGGCGGCATTGGCCTCACCGCCTGGCTCAACCGCGCCTACACCGGGGCCGGGGCCGAAGTGCTCGGCGGCGCAACCGGCATGCTCGACGGCTTCGCCGGCATTTTCGGCGACGCGGCGAACGTGCGCTTGGTCGTCTCCGACGAGTCCGCCACGTACCGGCCGGAGATGGAATGGCTCGCCGGGCAGATCGATCCCGGACGCTTCAGCGTCCACGGGCAGGATTTTGCCGATTTCGGCGACGGCGATGCGGTGTACCGTTTTTTTGAATTGTTCGACCTGCCAAACGTGCCCACCGCCGAGCCGCTGTTCGCCGCCGCCGCCGATAAACGCATCAGCGTGACGCCGCCACCGAAAGCGTTCCTCGAGGAGAAGATGCTCTTCGCGCTGTTCCACAACCGCAACCTCACCGAGACGTGGCGGCAACAGCTTGGCGACAGTTTCCAGCGCACGCTCGAGGCGCTCCTGCCGCAAACATGGGTGATCGATCCGGCGCCGTTGCCGCCGCATGCCGCCTTCCCCGGTCTTGGCCTCACCGACTGGCAACAGCTTAAGAGCCTCTCGCAAAAAGAGCGCAACCTGATCCTGAAAATCTCCGGCTACTCCGAGCAGGCCTGGGGGGCGCGTGGCGTCTGGCTTGGCAGCGACCTGCCTCGCGACGAGTGGGCGTCGGCGGTGGATCAGGCGATCGAGGGCTTCGACGAGTCGCCGCGTATCCTGCAGCGTTACCACCGGCCGGCTCGCGTCAATGCCGAGTGGTTCGACTTCGAGCTTGGCCAAGCGCAGGCGATGCAGGGCCGCGTGAGGCTCTGCCCGTACTACTTCGTCCACGGCGAATTTGACACGGCCAAGGCCACCCTCGGCGGCGTGCTGGCCACTATCTGTCCCGCCGACAAAAAAATCATCCACGGCATGAGCGACGCCATCCTCGCCCCCTGCGCGCTTGGCCATGCGTAATTAAGGGAGATTCCTCCTTGACCGCTTGACAACTCGCCTGGCCAGGCGAACCCTACGGGCGGCATGAAAAAGGTTTTCAACTTTGCGGGACTCGTTTTTGCGGGACTGCTTCTCACCGGCTGCGCCTCCGACAAGGAATTGCGCAAACTTGAAGTGGGCTATCAGGCGCAACTCGGGGAATATGCTACCGCGCTAAAGAGCGGTGAAATCACCAAGGCCGAGCACGA
>JABGZB010000352.1 GCA_018674955.1 Verrucomicrobiota bacterium
AATTTCACCCCCTGGAATCGCCCCGGCAAAAAGCCCGCGCCCCACAGCCGGTCGTAGAGCGGCTGACCGGCCTTGGCCCGTCCGTTGGAGGTCAGCGCTACGAACGCGGGCAGGTTGGCGTTCCCGCTGCCGAGCCCGTAGCTCACCCAAGCGCCCATGCTCGGCCGGCCGGGGAGCACCGAGCCGGTCTGGAACAGCGTTGCGGCCGGGTCGTGATTGATGGCGTCGGTGTGCATGCTCTTTATCACGCACACATCGTCGATGACTTGGGCCAGGTGGCGCAGCGGCTCGCTCAGCCAAGTGCCGGCCTGGCCGTGGCGGGTGAACTTGAGCGTACTCGGGGCACAGGGGAACGAGGCTTGGCCGGAGGTCATCGTGGTCTTGCGCTCGGCCGGGTAAATGGACTCGGGCACTTCCTCCCCGAAGCGCTTGGCCAAGTGCGGCTTGTAGTCGAAGAGATCCATCTGCGACGGGCCGCCGGACTGGAAAAGATAAATCACCCGCTTGGCCTTGGGCGCGAAGTGAGGCAGACCGGCTTGGCCACCGATGGCGTTGCGCTTGCCCGCCTGTGCGTTGAGTAGCGAGCCAAGCGCGATACCGCCCAGTCCGAGCGTGCCTCGCCCAAGGAAGGCACGGCGAGTATGTTGCGTATGGAGTTCGGTTAGTGGGTTCAAGTCAGTTTTGCGTGATGGCCTCGTCGAGGTTGAGGATGGTGTTGGCCACCAGCGCGTATGCGGCTAGTTGAGCGGCGGGTAGCCTGGGGTTTAACAGCTTCTCGCCAACAGATATGAGCCTCTTTGCCTCATTTGGTTTTTTTCGGAAATCTTTCAAGTAGAAGGAAAAATCTTTCATTAACAAATCTAACTCCGCCTTACGCGGTGCGCGGCTTGTTACGCGGCGAAACGCCTCAGCCACCCGTTGGCGCGGCCGCTGGCCCTTGGCTTGCATCATGCGCTCGGCGAGGAATCTCGCCGCCTCCACGAAGGTTTTGTTATTCATCATTGTGAGTGCCTGCAACGGCGTGGTGGTGAGGTCGTTGCGCACGGTGCAAATTTCCCGCGCGGCGGCGTTGAAGGTCATCATCGTGGGGGGCGGTACCGTGCGACGCCAGTAGGTATATATGCCGCGCCGGTAAAGTTTGTCACCTTTGTCCTGCTTGTAGCTTGCGTTTGAAATGCTCTTCCAAATTCCCGGCGGCATGTACGGCTTCACCGATGGGCCACCGATTTTCCCATTCAGCAAATCGCTGGTGAACAGCGCCGCGTCGCGAATCGCATACGGCGTGAGACGCTTGCGCGGGCCATGGGAGAACAGTCGGTTTTCGGGGTCGCGCCGCTGAAGCTTCCGCGAAGTTGTCGAGCGCTGCCGGTAGGTGGCGCTGGTGACAATGAGTCGGTGCATCGCCTTTAGATTCCATTCTAGCCGCACGAACTCGGTAGCTAGCCAGTCGAGCAGCGCCGGGTTGCTGGGCTGTTCGCCCTGCACGCCGAAGTTCTCGCTCGTTTTGACGAGGCCAAGCCCAAAGTAACGCTGCCACAGGCGGTTCACGGTCACCCGCGCGGTGAGCGGATGCGCCGGATCGACCAGCCACCGCGCGAGGCCAAGGCGGTTGCGAGGCCATCGATCGTTCCACGGGCCAAGCACCGGCGGCGTGGCCGGATGCAGCCGCTCTGACTTGTCCGGTTGGTCATACAGGCCGCGCTCGAGTCGATACGTGTCGCGTGGCTTGGGCAACTCGTGCAGCACCATCACCGTGTTGGTTGCGCCCGGCTGCGGCCGCGGCACGGAGGTTTGCACCACCTTGATTTTCATCGGTGCGGGCACCACGAACCTGGCCTCCTCTGCCGACAAAATCGGCCAGCGCTTTGGCACCTCGATGAACGGCGGGCTGTTGCCGTTGTTCGGCCCAAGGCCGGCCTCGTCGATGTTGTTGAAGAAGGCAAAAAGCCGGTAGAAGTCCTTTTGCGTGAGCGGGTCGAACTTGTGATCGTGGCAGCGCGAGCAGGTGAGCGTGAGCCCGAGAAACATTGTGCCCATCGTCTCCACGCGGTCGGCCACGTATTCGACGATCCACTCGTCCGGAATCGAGCCGCCCTCGGAGTTGATGCGGTGGTTGCGGTTGAAGCCGGTGGCCACCTGCGTGAAAAAGTTTCTGTCCGGAATCAAGTCACCCGCCATCTGCTCGGTGATGAACCGGTCGAACGGCATGT
This sequence comes from Verrucomicrobiota bacterium, assembly GCA_018674955.1. GTDB lineage: Bacteria > Verrucomicrobiota > Verrucomicrobiia > Limisphaerales > UBA1096 > UBA1096. The sequence continues at coordinate 2,211 of JABGZB010000352.1, forward strand.
TATCGTTGAGTGCCCGGATCAGCCAATCGCGCCACACCCACATGTAGCGCAGTCGGTCGTTTTGATAGCCGTCGGTGTCGGCGTAGCGCGATGCCTCCATCCAGCCCAGCGCCATGTGTTCGCCGTAACGCGGCGAGTCGAGCAGGCGATCCACCGCTTTCGCGTAAGCCCGGGGCGATTGGTCGCCGAGGAAGGTGTCAAGTTCCGCAAGCGTGGGCGGAAGGCCGGTTAGGTCGAGAGTCACGCGACGGAGCAGGGTGGTCTTGCCGGCTTCCGGCGACGGAGCGAGCCCTTCGCGCTCAAGCCGCGCCAGCACGAAGTAGTCGATGCCGTTGCGTGACCAGTCGGTGTCCCGCACCTTTGCCAATCGCGGCCGCTTGGGCGGCACAAAGGCCCAGTGCCGGTCGTCGCTTGGCCAAGCGGCCCCGGCCCGGAGCCACTCGACCAGCTTGGCACGATCCGCGTCGCGCATCGGACGGTTGAAATCCACCGGCGGCATGCGTTCATCCGGATCGTCGCTTGTGAGCCGACGCAGCATTTCGCCGTTCGTCAATACGCCGGTCTCCAGCGCTGCTGCGCGGTCGTGCAGGCGCAGCTTGGCCTTGCGAACCTTGGCGTCGGGGCCGTGGCAATGGTAGCAGGCATCCGACAACACCGGTCGAATATCGCGGGCAAAGTCTAACTGCTCCCCCGATGCCATGCTGCAAAGGAAAACTATTGCCAAAAGGGAGATGATACGCGCCATTATCTGTGAAACCATTGATAGCAGATGCCCCCTCATTTGTCATGTTAATAACCGATATCATCTCTAGCCGTCGTTGCCTTTTTGAGATTCCGTGCGTACAAAAGCGGCGTGCAATTAACCCTATTTCCACTGTCGTCTTGGTGCGATGCTTTTGGCCAAACACAGAGGTGCCTACGGCCTGTGTTGAAGTACTTTTCATTAATTATTGTAGCTATCAGTTGGCTCGCCTTATCGCCAGCCACGGGGCAGGGCGCTGATACGGAGTTCAAGTCGCTATTGGCTGCCGACACACTCGACGGCTGGGAGACGATTGGCCCGGCAAATTGGAGAGTGACCAAGGGAGAGCTTGTCACCGGGCAGGACGGTGATCCTAAGCGCTGGGGTATGCTGCAAACCAAGTCGAAATACCGTGACTTTGAGCTGAAGCTGGATTTCAAGATTGACGAGTATGGCAAGTATAACAGCGGCGTGTATTTGCGGCAGCCAACCGAGCGTGGAGTGGGGCGGCCGTATCAGGTGAATATCGGGAGGGGGGTCGCCGGCGAGCCGGTTGGCCTGCATCTCGACGACTGGCTTGCCAAGGGCGATGAACACGACAAAATACGCAGGGCTCTGAAGTGGAACTCGCTGCGTATCCGAATCGTCGAGTCACACATTGAGGTTTGGCTAAACGGCAAACAGATCGTTGATTTTACCCACGAAAACCCCAAGCCTTACCTACTAAAGGCTGGGAGCATTGCATTGCAAACCTACGGTGCGGAGGGCTATTCCGGTTGGGTAAAGTTTCGCAACATTCAGCTAAAGGATTTGTCGAAATGAAGCGGTTTCTGTTTTCATTTTTGTTGTTGATTGGGGCGACAGCTTCCGCTGCGGAGCAACCGAACATCCTCTGGATTACCGCCGAGGACATGAGCGCGACGCTTGGCTGTTATGGCGACACGTACGCAACGACGCCGAACATCGATCGCTTGGCCAAGCAGAGCGTGCGCTACACCAAGGCGTTTGCCAGCGCGCCGGTTTGTTCGCCTTCGCGGTCGTGCCTGATTACCGGTTGTTATCCGCCCTCCCTCAGCACGCAGCAAATGCGCTCCGGCTTTTCAATCCCCAAGGGCATGCGTGGGTTTCCGGCGCGGTTGCGGGCGCACGGGTTTTACACGAGCAACAACGTGAAGACCGATTACAACACCGGCAACTACGCGGAGATCATCAAGCATTCGTGGGATGATAGCAGCGCGACCGCGCACTGGCGCAAGCGGCCGGACAAGTCGCAGCCGTTTTTCAGCATTTTCAACCTGATGACCTCGCACCAAAGCCGCACGATGGTGTGGCCATACGCGAGATTCAAAACCGAAGTGCAGGCCAAACTTACGCCCGGCGAAATTCATGACCCGGCCAAGGTACCGTTGCCGCCGTATTATCCGGACACGCTTCTCATCCGGCGCGAGGTCGCGCGCTTTTACGATTGTGTCACCGTGATGGACAAGGAGGTCGGCACAATTTTGCAACAGCTTGAGGACGACGGCCTCGCCGAAAACACGATTGTCTTTTTTTACAGCGACCACGGCAGCGGCATGCCCCGCCACAAACGCGCGTTGCTCGACAGCGGCATGCACGTGCCACTGATGACTCGTTTTCCCCAAAAATGGCAGCACCTTGCGCCCGGTAAACCCGGCACCACCACCGACCGTCTCGTGAGCTTTGTCGATTACGCCCCTACCGTGCTGAGCCTCACTGGCATGCCTATCCCCGCACACATGCAGGGTAAACCATTCCTCGGTGACAAAGCCGCGGAAGCACGGCGTTATGTTTACGGCCATCGCGACCGCGTCGATGAAGTGCGCGACCTCGCCCGCTCCGTGCGCGATGGCCGCTACCTGTACATTCGCAACTACATGCCGCACCTCGGCTACAACCAGCCCACGGCCTGGCCTGACAACGGCGAAATCCGCCACGACTTTTACCGCTTGGCCAAACGCGAAACGATGACTTCCTCCCAATGGCACTTCGCCGGCCCCACGCGGCCGGTCGAGGAACTTTATGACTGCCAAGCCGACCCACAGAATCTGGACAATTTGGCCAAGTCCAAGAAACGACGGGAGATTTTGAACCGACTGCGTGCCGAGCATGTGCGCCACATTACGGCAACGGCCGACCTTGGCTTTTTGCCGGAGAGCGAAGCGTGGGAACTGTTCTCCAGGCAAACAGGCTGGGAACTTGGCCAAGCGGGCAGGGTGCCGTTGACCGGCATCTACCAAGCCGCCGCCCAAGTCGGCGTCGCCAGCGAGAGGGTGTTTTTGAAAAACCTGGATTCGGACAACCCAACCATTCGTTACTGGGGCGCGATTGGGCTGGCTGTGAGGCCGGAAATATCAGGCATGGCCAAGCGCAAATTACGTCGAAAGATCAGGGATCCATCACCGGCTGCGCGGATTGAGATCGCCAACGCCCTTGCGACTCATGGCGACATTCCGAACGCACTGCCGGCATTGATCGACTCAACGCAACACGAAAATCTCATCGTCGTGACCCACGCCGCTCGGATCATCGAGTTGCTCGGCAAAAAGGCGAAGAGTGCAAAATATGCAATTGAAGAAGCCCTCAAACGTGCTGACAAAATCC
>JABGZB010000353.1 GCA_018674955.1 Verrucomicrobiota bacterium
CACTATGTTCGTGATTTAGCGGACTCCCATAGCTCCGGCACACATACTTTTCTGGCCTGGCTGACAGGCAATCTTTTTGTCGGCGCTCAAATTTCATGGATTTTACGCCCTTATTTCGTTTCCCCTGGATTGGAAGTGGAATTTCTCAGGGTCGATCCCTTTGATGGAAACTTCTATGAAGCGGTGTTCCGCGCCATTCGCAACGTCACTAACTTTTAAACCAACACTTAACTCCAAATAATACCATGACTAAAGAAATACAACCGGATACATACACACCACCGCCGATTCTATCTAACTCCCCGAAACACGATCAGAAAAAGGACTACGAACCCCTTGAAGGGGGTTGCACACTCCCCAACTTAATCAACAAACTCCTAAAGAAGCCTCTTTCTATTATTCATGAGCTGGAAATGAAAAAAAACGCCGGCAAGATCACATGCCTTCTTCTTTTGATTGCAACCGTTTCCTTTTCTACTTTCGGGGTCATAGTCGGTACCTTCTCCTGGAATGATCAAATCTGGGCCGCCCCTCTAAAAATCGTTTTCGGATTACTGTTTAGTGGATTCATTTGTCTGCCCAGTCTCTATATATTTACCTGTATGGGCGGGCTGGACGCCAAGTTTTCTACAGTGTTCGGCATGCTCTGCGCACTGATTGCGCTATCAGGACTTCTGCTGGTTGGGTTCGCTCCCGTGGTCTGGCTATTCAGTGTCTCAAGCACCTCAGCTACCTTTCTCGGGTTTCTGCTCATTGCACTCTGGTTGATATGTGCCTGCTTCGGGCTATCCCTTGTCTTCCGCTCCGGGCATGCCCTAGGAATGACCAATACGGGCCACTTCGCCGTCTGGTGCCTGATCTTTTTGTTGGTCACTCTCCAAATGACAACAACTCTTCGCCCCATCATCGGCAGCGAAGAAAAACTGGTCAATTTCGAGGAAAAGAAATTTTTTTTGAGCTACTGGTCCGAGCAAATGATGGAGGAACGCTGAGGCTTGTATTTTTACATATACAGCAATAGAACATTAACAATTTAAACCAAGGAAAATGAAACACCTCCTACTAACAACTATCTCAGCCGTGATGCTGGTTGGGTGTGATCCTCACGTGGATTCAGTTTACCTAGGCCGCGCTGAAAGTAACATGCTTGGGGACGTATCAGCTGGGAATATTGTGACTGTTAAAAAGTTTCTCGATAAGGGTGGTAACGTGAACCTGCAAGACGAACCGGGCATGACTCCCTTGCACCATGCCGTCAACAGTGATTGGAAAGGGAAAAACTTCGAAATGGTTAAGCTACTGATCGACCGAGGAGCCAACGTAAAGGCAATTGATGATACCCATCATACACCATTGCATTTGGTGAGTAATAAAGAAACCGCAGAATTACTTATTGATGCAGGGGCGGATGTGAATGCCAAGACACAGCGCACAGGAGAGACTTTATTGTATTCAGCGGCGTGGGGTGCGGCTCAAGGTCATCCCAAAAGTTATCAGATATATCTGGACTTGACGAATATGCTTATTGCCAAAGGGGCGGATGTAAATGTGAAACTTAAATCGGGAAGTATGATTAAAGACAATAAACCCTACCGTGCTAAATCGGGAGAAACAACTTTACATCAAGTGGCTCGGAGTTATTCAGAAAAACATGCTTCGGAAGTAGCTGAATTCCTTATTACTAATGGGGCAAAAATAAACGAGAGGAATATCTGTGGGCAAACGCCTTTAGATGAATCGCTTTCGAACAAACGCAATAAAACTGCCGATTTCCTCCGCAAACACGGCGGCAAGAGCGGTGAAGAATTGAAAGCTGAAGAGAAATGAAACACATACTAATCACAGCAATCGCAGCCGTGCTTCTGGTGGGATGTTCAAAATCAGAGGAGCAAGGCTTCGCCCAACAACCCCTCGTTGTCAGTGGTGGGACGGGCAATATCGTTCAGGCCAATCCAGAGAAGGTCGCGCAAGATGATCCACTTCTCCGTGCTGCCCACTTCACATTCGTTGTAGATCCATCACTCGAGGCTCATGTCATGGACGTATTTGAAGGAAATGTGCCCGACAAATTTTTCTGGCAGGCCGGGAAAACATACAGAATAGACGGAAAAAAATATGCATTGAAATATTCCATCGATGGACGCGAACATGTCCTGAATGCTGGTGGTCAGAGATTCAAACTCGTCGATGGGAACTATTTTCGTTTCCACATTCTCTCCGGTCCAACTTTGTTTGTGGATCAACTGCCCGTTGTCGACACCATAGGAAACGCGGCATCAGAAAGAGTTCAGTCGCAGGTCAGCGCTGTGTTCGATGCTCATCCGTCGCGCGCGCGGATTCCAAAAGCTTCGCGAACTGCCATTCCGGAAGCAAAAGCGAATCGACCTTCTAACATACAACAGAATCTCAGGAGGCTCGGTGCAGAATTGAAAGCTGAAGGCAAATGAAACACCTCCTACTATCAACAATCGCAGCTGTGCTGGTGGTGGGGTGTAACGGTCAATTTGTTGATCGTTCTTTGGTAGAAGCTTCGGAGAAAGGTGATCTCAATAAAGTCCAGCAACTTTTGGATTCTGGAGCAGATCTAAACGTAGAAGATTACGCCAACCACACAGCCCTTTATCACGCAGCAGAAAAGGGGCATTTTAACATTGCGAAGCTCCTTTTGGAAAAAGGTGCTAAAGTTAACCACGAAAGCGGAGATTCTGCTCTTCTTTGGGCATGCCACTACGGACATGTAGATATAGTTAAACTGCTGATTGAGAATGGGGCAAATGTTAACGCAAAGCGATCAATGGATGACAGCACCCCCCTTTCCTTTGCAGTTCACAGAAACCACAAGGAAATCGTCGAACTACTCTTGGAAAAGGGAGCCGATACGAACGTCGCAAACCAGCACGGCGAAACCGCTTTAGATCGTTCAAAGCCGGAAATTGCAAAGATACTTCGTAAATACGGCGGCAAAACCGGTGAAGAATTGGGAACGAAACCTTGGAACTGGAAAGAGATGGAAGCAGTTGAAAAGGAACTCCTTGGCACCTACGAGTGGAAGCATGGAAGTGAAGAATTGGGTTTTAAGACAAGTCACATGATTTTACTCAAAGATGGAGTGGCCCAGCACAAGGTAAGCGATACCCAGTTTCCTGAAGAGAAATGGAAACTAAAATATCAGTACGAAGTTCATGTAACTAATAGCAAGGGTGAAACGGATGTCTTTACCGTCCTGGATGACAAGCAAAGCCTCTTGAAAGTTGGCCGCATAGTTGACAATCACAGAAAAGGCCTTATTCGCCAAACCTTCCGAAAACTATAAATAATAGAATTAATAGCTGAGCTTTGGGCGAGGATGGATCGCAAAATGAAAACAGGCATTGTCATTTCAATCCTACCTTACTTATTGGCACTGATGCTATTTTACTCTTTAGCCATTCACATGCACCAAAGTTTAGGAGGATGGCCCGAGAGAATTGGAACGGATGGGTTTCCACAGGCATTACTCATACATGATAAAATCCAAGGATTTTACATTTCGTATTTGTTGCTTTTTACCATTTTTGTCGTGCCTGCAATTATTCTGGTATGTCTACTTGTCTCTCGCTGGCGACATCTGGTTGTCTATTTTGTATTGCATTTAGTGTCGTTGCCAGTGTGCTACGTACTAATGCAGCTTGCTCCGGAGGGTTATCTCTACTGGTGGTGGGATTGACAATATTATGATCAACAAACCCATACCTAACAGAAAAAAAACGGTCGATCCCCTGTACAAAAACGGCGGCATGACGGGTGCAGAATTGAAATCTGAAGGGAAATGAAACACATACTAATCACAACAATCGTAGCCGCTCTTTTGGTGGGATGTGCGAAGAATAATATCAAGCTGACCAACAAGGGCGCCAAGGATTGGCAAGAAATTGTAATCAAGGCTGGGGGGCAGCTTTTCGAGGTGAATAAATTAAAAGGCGGGGCAACTGAAACCTTGCGGTTTAAATCGAAAGCTGAGGATGGAGGCCAGGTGAGCGGGAAGTTGGACGGTCTGGCCCACAATGCCGAGTTCGGCTACTTTACGCCCAATTTATCCAACCGGCATGAGATCATTTTTGATGACAGTGGCACGATAACCGTTGTCGAAGTCCCCTGACGGAAAGCTGAACAATGAAACAACTTCTACTTATCGTGGTTGCCTCTGCCCTGTTGGGGGCTGGTTGCGAACTCAAGTTTGGAGATGATATTGAACTGATCGCGCCCAACGTGACAGCCAGGGAAATGGCCGAAGTGACTCAGCGCACAGATATTCAGTTTCCGGTTGGGGCAACCGGCTTGGGCTACGTGTTTTTTGGCTCGGGGATTGATGATGCGCTGGCAATCAAGGTTTTGATACCGGAGGAAAAGAAATCGGATTTTCTGAAAAATAATTTGTTCCAAAGTGGCAAGAAAAACAAACCTTCACTTCAAATTGGAAGTAATCAATCCTGGTGGAACTTGAAGGAATTAAAGGATCGAGAGGATCGTACGCAAAGTCTACCTAAAGGAAGATATGTTGAGTGTTCCTTTGGAAAAGCAGAGGAAAAGTGGGTCGCCTATATTTCTTGGATGTCCACATAAGATGACGCTAAGGCAGGACTTAGAAAGAAAATGAAAAAACTGCTCAAAACAACAATCACAATCTCAATTCTGTGTTTAGTAGTTATGCTAACTTCATGCACCGAGGCACCCGAACATGTTTCCGGTGCAAAATTCAAAAGTGAATATGAACTTGGCAACCGTCAAACCATGCACCAATCCGAATACTTGGGTGAGAAAGATGGCAGATTCTATCTTCGCCGCAAGTCGATGTCCTTACTAAACAAAAATAAATGGAATGAAGAGATTTGGTACGCAATAGCTGAGGATCTTGAACCAGCATTCCTCAACAAGCTCAGGAAGGAAGCTAAGGCGGGTGAAGAGTTGAAATCTGACAGGCAGTAATCCCCATTTGAAAATCACCCTACCACTTCAAATTATCTTTAAAAATTTCGCTTGTCTCAGCATAGTGCGGCGCATGTTTTCAGGTATACGCTTGGCCTGGCATTTGGCTGTTTTGGCGACTGTTGTCGGATCGCTTGGTTTTTTGGCGCAGGGTCTTGGCGCGGCGAATCGCTCTGTGCCGAAGGTGGATCGGGAGGCGCCTCGCAATATCATATTTGTCCTGGCGGATGATCATCGTTTTGACGCGATGGGTTTTGCAGGGCATCCGTTTTTGGAGACACCCAATCTGGATCGGATGGCCATGGGAGGCGCCTGGTTCCCGAACGCGTTTGTCACGACGTCGCTTTGTTCCCCAAGCCGTGCAAGCATTATGACGGGGCAATATGCTCACAATCATAATGTGGTGGATAACTACAACCCGCTTCCGAAGGGGCTAATTTTCTTTCCCGAATACATGCAGAAAGCCGGGTACGATACAGCTTTTGTCGGGAAATGGCACATGGGCGGGAACTTCGATCACGCTCAACCCGGCTACAATCACTGGGTCAGTTTCAAGGGTCAGGGGACGTATTGGCCGGATGGCCGGGGCACAAGCCGCAAGGTGCCGCAGAATAGCTATGACGGATTAAACGTCAACGGCAAGCGAGTGCCGCAGAAAGGCTACATCACTGACGAGTTGACGGATTACGCCCTGGATTGGCTGCGCTCCCGTAAGGGGGACAAACCCTTTTTTTTGACGCTGTCGCATAAGGCTGTTCACGCGGATTTTGTTCCGGCTGACCGGCATAAAGGACGGTACAAAAATAAAAAACTGCCATTGCCGAAAACATTTGTGAAGGGCGGTAAAAACTTCCTCAATAAACCGCGCTGGTTGCAAGATCAACGGAATAGCCGTCATGGCGTCGACTTTGCCTATAACCTGCCGGACTTCGATTTGAACGCGTATTATACCCGCTACTGCGAAACCCTTCTGGCGATCGATGAAAATCTTGGCCGACTTTTTAAGCTGCTGAAGGAGCGGGATTTATTGAAATCCACATTGGTGGTCTACATGGGGGACAACGGTTTTCAGTTTGGTGAGCAAGGCCTGATCGATAAACGAACGGCATATGAAGCGTCGATGCGCATACCTTTTCTGATGCATTGTCCCGATGTTATCCAAGCTGGATCGGTGATAAAAAAGGTTGTCGCTAACATTGATGTGGGGGCGACGCTGCTTGAAACTGCGGGGCTTTCTACTCCGAAACAAATGGATGGCCGCAGTTTCTGGCAGTTGGCCAAGGGTAACGACATCCCGTGGCGCGACTATGTGCTCTACGAGTATTTTTGGGAACGTAACTATCCGCACACGCCAACAACCCACGCCGTGCGTGGGGAGCGTTTCAAATATATCCGTTACCACGGGCTTTGGGACACGGATGAGTTGTACGACCTTCTCAACGACCCGGATGAAACAACCAATCTCATTTTCGAGCCGGAGCACAAGGAAACCGTAGCCATGCTGAACAGGCGTCTGTTTGAGTTGCTGACTGAGAGCGGGGGGGAGAGTTTGCGCTTGGCTCCGGACCGTGGACCAACGTTTCCCAAACGGCATCCGCAGCGCTCCGAGGCGGCGGATTTCCCAAAACAATTTTACGGCACGCGCGAATAATTTAACTTACTTGACCAAGTGCAGCTTGACGCATGGCCAAGCAGTATTAACCATTCCCGCCGATTTTTACCATGACAGAGGAACTGAATTTTTTACCGAGTTTGACCGGCTCTTTTGCCAAGCCGGCTGCTGAAAATCCCACAGTGGAAATGGTCGAGGCCGCCTACCAGCATCACGGTTTACACTGGCGGTATATCAACACGGAAGTCGGCCCGGAGAATTTAGGGGCAGCGGTTGCCGGTGCCCGCGCCATGAATTGGGCCGGGTTCAACTGTTCGCTGCCGAACAAGGTCGAGGTGATCCAATACATCGATGGCTTGGGAGAATCGGCAGAGGTGATTGGTGCCGTGAACTGTGTCGTTCGTCGTGGGAACAAACTCATTGGTGAAAACACGGACGGCAAAGGCTTTTTGAAATCGCTGGAAGAAGTCGTCGATCCAGCAGGTAAACGCGTCGTCATGTTTGGTGCCGGCGGAGCGGCTCGAGCGATTGGCGTCGAAGTGGCGTTGGCTGGTGCGACTCATATTAAGATCGTGAATCGCTCGAAGGATCGAGGGATGGAATTGGTCGCGTTGTTGAACGATAAAACTCCGGCCGAGGTTACATTTGAAAAATGGGATGGTGATTACTCGGTTGCGAATGGAGTTGATGTCGTAATCAATGCCACATCGATCGGCTTGTATCCTGATATCGATGCTCGCTTGGCTTTGAATTTGGATTCACTGTCAGCGGACATGGTGGTGGCCGACGTGATTCCGAATCCACCGCGAACGAATTTCGTCAAGGATGCCGAGGCACGCGGCTGCAAGGTGCTAGACGGCTTAGGTATGCTTGTGAATCAAGGTATCACCGGCATCGAATACTGGACCGGCGTGACGGTGGACGGCGGCGTGATGCGCACCCGCCTCGAGGAACTATTCGGCGCTTAGATTCCGTCCGGGGTGTTTTCGCCTTTCCATGGTCGAGAATGCTCCATATCGTTGGGGGGTCAGCATTACAGCATTATGAAACTGGGAATGATTAATTCGGCTTGGGAGCAACACGGCGTTAGCCTCGTGGATGGCCTCCGGAAAACCAAGGAGTTGGGCTTCGACTGTGTTGATATTTTCGAGGACCCGATGGAGCCGCAGGCCGCAGACCGCATCACCGAGATCAAGAAGACCTGCGACGAACTCGAACTGCCGATCATCAGCGTTGTCGGCGTAAGCGTTGGCCTGGTGGATTTTAACCCGTCGGTTCAACGATTCCACGTCGAGCGCTGCAAGCGCTACCTAGACATGGGTGCGACGTTTGGTGCGAAAAACTACTTGCTCGTCATCGGTGAATACATTTGGCAGAAAGAGGTCATCCCGCCGGGGGAGCAATGGCGGTTCGCTGTCGAAAACTGTAGACTCCTTGGCGACTACGCCGGCGAACGCGACCTCGAGATCGTCATTGAGCTTGAGCCGTTCCACATGTCGCTCGTCAACACCATCGGCGAGATGGACCGCTTCCTGACCGACGTGGACAACCCGGCCGTCAAGGCGAACATAGACATCAGCCACATGGTGCTGAGCGACAGTCCGCCCGAGTCTCTCGCCGCGCTCAAGGGCCGCGCCGGTCACGTGCACATCTCCGATTGCGACGGCAAGGTGCACGGCGACCTGCCGCCGGGCCGGGGTGCCGTGCCGTTCGAGGGCTATTTGCAGGCGATCAAAGATTTGGATTTCGACGGCGCAATCAGCCTCGAGCTCGAGTACGCGCCCGACCCCTCCCAAATCGTCGAGTGGGTCACCGAGGCGTATTCCGCCACAGATCGCTTGATGTCTGCCATAAATCTGCGTAATTAAACCGCATGTCCGACGACTGGAAAGCCCGATTCCGTGAATTGTACGACTCCGCGCAGGAGCGCTACCGCGACGGTCGCACCACCACGCTGACCATTTTCGAGGCCGATGAGGTCTATTTTCTCGCCACAATTGGCTGCTCTTCGCGGGAATTGTTTGACTTTGTGGAAGACAGCATCAAGTGGGACGACGTCGAGTACGATCAGGTCGAGGGCGTCACGGCGTTGCGGCGCGATCATTTCGTTAACACGCTTGGCAGCGAGTCGGCCACGACGCAACTCAACCCCGACACAATCCCAGCCAAGTCAGACGAGGTCGATGGCATCGCCTGGCTGCCGCGCCTCATCGTCAAGGCCCGCGCCAAGCTCGCCGGCCAATTGCCGACCGACTTGATGTACGGCTGCGGAGGCGATCGCCCGTTTTTGCGTGAGCACAACTCGAGCCTTGTCGATTTCCTGCGCGCTACCCTTGAGGCCGGCGACGACGAGCGAGCGATCATCAACTACCTCAAGGGCTGCTCGGCCAAGGGCTGACTCGTCCCCCGGGCCATTGCCACGCAACGACACCAACGGCGTGATTCGGCTTCGCGGCGTCCGACACAACAACCTTAAGAATCTCGACCTCGACCTGCCCAAGGGCAAACTGATCGTGTTCACCGGCCTTAGCGGTTCCGGTAAAAGTTCGCTCGCCTTCGACACGCTTTTTGCCGAGGGCCAACGCCGCTACGTCGAGACATTCTCACCGTATGTCCGCCAGTTTTTTGACCGGATGGACAAGCCGCAGGTCGATCGGATCGACGGCATCCCGCCGGCGATCGCGCTTGGCCAGCGCAACACCGTCCGCACCACGCGCTCGACCATCGGCACGATGACCGAGGTCTGCGACCACATGAAACAGTTGTGGACACACCTCGCCCGTTGCCACTGCGACCACTGCGGCGAACCGGTCACCCGCGACGAGCCGCTCGCCATCTGGAAGGCTCTGCTCGGCAGCCAAGCCGGCGAAGCGTTGGTGACATTCGATGTGCCGTTGTCGGACAAGATTTCCGTCGCCGAGTCGCTGCAACTCATCAGCAAACAGGGCTACCGGCGTATCATCGATCCCATCTCAAAAACCAAGCGGTGTAGGCCGCCGGAATTGCTGCGTATCGAGGAGGCGGCCAAGCGCTTGGCCAAGCGCAAGCTCACGTCGCTGACCGTCGTGCAGGATCGCATCCGCTTGGTCAAGGGCAGCCGCGCGCGGTTTCTCGAGGCGGCCGGACAGGCGTATCAGTTCGGCAAGGGTCACCTCTCCGTTCACACAGAAGTGCTTGGTCAACAGCGTTTTAGCCGGCATTTCCACTGCGCCGCGTGCGACGCCGAGTACCGCGACCCGTCGCCGTCGCTGTTCAGTTTCAACAACCCTGTCGGCGCCTGCCCGGAGTGCAAGGGCTTCGGTCGAATCATCTCGATCGACTACCGGCTCGCGATGCCAGACCTCACCAAGTCGATCGCCGGGGGCGTCGTCAAGCCGTGGCAGACCGGACACGGCGTCGAGTGTCAACGAGAGATGATGGCCGCCGCGAAGCAGGATGGCATCCCGACCGATATACCGTTCAACAAGCTGCCGAAAAAAGCGCGTGACTGGGTAACCCACGGCGAGCCGGACTACGGCAAGCCGGGCCGCACCTGGCCCGACGCATGGTACGGAGTAGCCGGTTATTTCCGCTGGCTGGAGAGCAAGGCGTACAAAATGCACGTCCGCGTTTTGCTCTCGCGCTACCGCAGCTACACAACGTGTCCGGGGTGCGAGGGGCAGCGCTTCAAGCCGGACTCGCTCCGCTTCAAGCTCGACCACACCGGCACCGGTGCCTGGCTCACGCTCTCCGATCTTTACCGACTTCCCATCCGCGACGCAGCGGGCGTGATCAACGAACTCGCCGGCCGCCTCGACCTCAACCGGGCCGATGCACTCGCGCCGGTGTTGGCCGAGGTGCGCGGGCGGCTCGACGCGATGGTGCGCATCGGCCTTGGCTACCTCACGCTCGACCGGCCGACGCGCACGCTCTCCGGCGGCGAAACCCAGCGCGTCAACCTCACCGCCTGCCTCGGCTCGAAACTGGTCAACATGCTTTATGTGCTCGACGAGCCAAGCGTCGGGCTGCACCCGCGCGACACAAATCGACTCGTCGGTCTCCTGGAAAACCTGCGCGACCTCGGCAACACGCTCGTTGTCGTCGAGCACGAAACCGGCATCATCCGCCATGCCGACCACGTCGTTGACCTTGGCCCGGAGCGGGGTGAGCGGGGCGGCGAGATCGTGTACAACGGCCCCGGCTCGCGCCTAGCCAAGTGCCGCGCCTCGCTGACGTCCGCGTACCTATCCGGCCGAAAAAAACTAGAGCCGCCCCCGGCCCGCGCGGTGACCGCAAGCACACCTCGACTCCGCTTGGCCAAGTTTTCCCGGAACAACTTGAGCGACTTCGCGGTGGACATCCCGCTTGGCCGCTTGGTTTGCGTGACCGGCGTCAGCGGCTCCGGCAAAACAACACTCATTCGCGACGGCCTGCTCCCCGCCCTGTGCGACAAACTCGGCGGCACGCCGGCGGACGCCCGCTTGGCCAGGCTGACCGGCTGGCGGTCGCTCAAGTCCGTGATGATGGTCGACCAGTCGTCGCTGGGCCGCACGCCACGCTCGAACCCGGCCGTGTACATCGGAGCGTTCGATGACATTCGCAAACTGTTCGCCGCCAGCCCCGAGGCCAGGGCGTTTGAGTTGCCCACAGGGGCGTTTAGCTTCAACTCCGCGCAGGGCCAGTGCGGCTACTGTCGCGGCACCGGATTTGAAAAAATCGAGATGCAGTTTTTGAGTGACGTGTTCATCAAGTGCCCCGAGTGCAACGGCCGCCGCTACCGCGACCACGTGCTCGAGGCCAGGCTCACGCCGCACTTGGCCAAGCACTTGGCTTGGAACATCGCCGATCTGCTCGACGCCACCGCCGACGAGGTGATCCTGTTTCTCGACGGCTACCCCGACTCGCGCCCGGCGGCCAGGGCACGCGCCAAGCTGCAATTGCTGAGCGATGTCGGCTTGGGCTACCTGCGGCTTGGCCAACCGGTGAACACGCTTTCCGGCGGCGAGAGCCAACGACTGAAACTCGTCCGCAGCCTCGCCGAGGCGCACAGCAAGCGCACCGCCACCGGCCCAACGCTGTACCTCTTCGACGAACCGACGACCGGCCTGCACTTTGACGACATTCGACTCCTAGCCAGAGTGCTGCACCGTCTGGTGGACGAGGGTCACTCGGTGCTGGTGGTGGAGCATAATTTGGATTTGATCCGCCAAGCCGACTGGGTGATCGACCTCGGCCCTGACGCCGGCGACGAAGGCGGCCAACTCGTCGCCCAAGCCACACCCCCCACCCTCGCCAAAAACAAAAAATCCCACACCGCCAAAGCCCTGCGCGCGGGATGATCCGCCGTCACTATTGCAGTATTCCCTTTAGTCTCCGGAGCGGTTGGTCCACATGCCGAGGGTTGAGTCTTTGATGAGGCTCGCGTGGCCGTCCGTGAAAATCGCGTTGAAGCCGTTGTTGTGGCGTTTATGGACATGGCCGGTTGGGATTTTGGGTTCCGGGGAATTCCCCACAAAAGCGGGCCCAAAGCCGGCATTATGCCAGGCATCAACCTGTTCGAGACGCCAGATTTCTGCGGAGCGGAAGCCGTCAAAAATAGCAATCGTGCCGGAGGCATCGGCCACATCGGACAGGTGACGACTGGGGTTTTTATAGTTGTTGATGAATGGTCCTCTAGCACCGACCCAGTCCGCTTGGCCACTCGCGGCGTACGCGCCACCTTGTGCGTTGGCGATATAATCCCGGATGAGCGGGCTGGGCAGTCCGCGCGGTCGGCGGTAGGTATATTCCATGTGAGGATCCATGCTGGGACAGGTGTAAATCTCTTCGCTATCGATGTAGGGCCGCACGAGATCCTGCCACCAATAAAGATCGGCCTGCCCCGGCCATGTGTAGGCGTAGCCGTAAGGCAGGTAATCGTCAAAGTCCTGTGAATACATCATGACCGAAAGGCCAATTTGCCTTTGATTGCTGAGGCAACGGGCCGATTTTCCCTTCGCCTTCGCGTTGGCCAAGGCGGGCAGCAGCATCCCCGCTATAATTGCAATGATGGCTATCACCACTAGCAACTCGATCAGTGTAAACGCGCCTTTGGGGTGCGTTGTTTTCGTGGAAGATCGATCTTGATTACTCATGGCCCGAAGATGAGGTGGCCGAACTTGGCCGGGGTGTGGGCGCTGCCGTTGGCGCATGGGCTCCAGCCGAGGAACGCTTTGTGGGCGGGGTCGTGCCGGTAAAGGTTGATCCGCCACTGCGTGCCCGGCCGGGGCGGCTGCTCGCTCAATGACTTGAGCGGGATGCGCATTTCCGCCGTCCAGATTTTTCGTTTGCGGTCGATGTGCGTTGCCGCCTCGAAGCCGCTGTTCCATTCCAGGCTCTTGTCGGTCGGGGTGATTTTTAGGTCGAGTTTTTCGCCGGTCGGTGCCACTTCGTATTCAGTGTAGTGGGTTGGGTTGGCGGGGTCGGTGCCGACGAAGGCTTCAACGACATCCTTGTTCCACAAGCCGCTGCGCTCGCCGCTTTTGAGTGCTGGCTCGAACAGGGTCAGCTCCGTGTACGGGCTGCGGTAGCCGATATAGAGAAACTGATCCGACCACAGCACTCGTGCGGTAGTAGCGATTTCTGGCTTGGCCGCACCGGTGTTAATCTGCCACTCGATCCGGGCCGGCGCAGCGCTTGGCCAAGGAGCGTCGTCAAGTCGGCCGTCGAGGTCGAAGTCGGACTCGATGCGGTTGGCACGCAGACGCGACAACGGCAGACGGCGTACGAGCAGTTTGCGGGCGTTATCGAAGTAGATTTTTCGCAGCACCTCCGGCGGCAGGCCAATGCCGTCAATCTTCCAGTCGCCCTGGATGGGGGTCATGTGCTCGAACTGCCGATCCCATGTCTCGAGCCAGCGCCAGTGCTTGGCGTAAAAGTCGAGAGCATCGTCGTCGGTGGGCGCCGGGCCGCTGCCGCCAGAGCCAAGTGTAAGCCGGCTGTAAACCATGAAATCAGTCGCGAAGAGGATGCGATCCTGATGCTTGACGAATAGCTGATGCACCTTCTCCGGCGCGTGGCGGCCTATCTCTGGAATGCGCGCGGCGAGGTCGGCCATCATGTTGGGATTGCGGTCGAGCGCGGCGTCCACCCAGTCAATATCCTCGGAGTTGTTGGCGAAGTGCACACAGACGAACGTGGTCAGTGGATGCCGGGCAACGACGCGGTCGAGGGCGTTGAGCAGATCCATGCGCGGCGGATATTTCTCGGCATCGCCGAACCACCACGGGCGGTGATCCTTCAATTCGATCCAGCGTTCGTTGTCGGAGTTGAACGGAAGCCAAAAAGCGCGCGGATCGGCCACGTGAATGGAGACCGGCAGGCCAAGCTCGCCGCAGCGCCGCCATACCGGATCGAGCCTCGGATCGTCGATTAGAATTAGTTTCCCCGACCTGTCGCGCAGATAAAGCCCAAGACGCTTCCACTCCTTGAGACCGGCGGCGCCGAGGCGGTGGCCCTCCTCGACTTGGCGGACGGCACGCTCGGAGAAGCCGGGCTCATCCCAACCCGCGTAATCGAGATTCATGTAAAAGACGAACCGCCCCGGGAACAAGCGATCGGCCAATGCCTTATTGCGCTCAAACACCGAGAGCTTGCCCTCCTTCTGCGTGACAGTGCCACCACTGAGGTTGACACCGATGCCGATGCCGGCACGGTCCATGATCGACACCGCGCGTTTGAGCAGCGGCTCCGACGAGCCGACGTGCTGGTGTAGGTCAACGAGACGGCGCTCCTTGCGCCATTGCTCAGGGGAATCACCAGCAACGGCAAAACCCAACGTGCTTAAAAAACAAAAAAACGAAAGAATGAAGTTAAATGACCGGCAGTGCATCAGCGGAGACTCCACGAGAACGGGAGTATTGTCTATCGGTTTCGACCTCATCTCCAAGCCAACTGGGTGATCGACCTCGGCCTCGACGCCAGCGACGCAGGCGGCCAACTCGTCGCTGAAGTCCCGCCCCCCACCCTCGCCAAAAACAAGCGAATTCTCACCGTCAAAGCCTTGCGCGAAAAGCTAACTCCCGGCATCGTCCCCGGCGTTCAGATGAATCGGATTTGTTTGCTTGGATGCTTTCTAACTGCAGTCGTTGTGACGGCAGGGGACTGGACGCAGTGGCGCGGGAGCCAGCGGAATGGGGTGGTGGCCGATGGGGTGCCGTTGCTGGACGCCTGGCCGGAGAGTGGGCCCAAGTTACTGTGGCGCAGTGAAACCATTCCCAGCGGGGACGATGGCGGACACGGCAGCTTGGTGGTGGCTGACGGGAAGGCGTACATTAGTCTTGTTTGGCAAAACGATGAGCCGTCGGAAAACCGCGAGATCAACGAACTGATTATGCGCAAGCTGGGCCATCGTAGCCTGGCGTTGCCGGAGCCGCTGATCGAGAAAATGGAGAAAGATCGTCTGTCTCTTGGCCCCCGGTTGCGCGGCCGGCGGCTGACCGAGTGGGCCGAAAAATGGGTCGCCGACAATCTGGACAAAAACCAAACCAAGCGGGTTGGCAGTTGGATCATCAGTCGGTTTAAAAAGGGAAAGACAGCTATTCCGTATGCAAATCTTCGCACTTTGGCGCAGTTGGGCAATCAACGGTTCCCCAACGATGCCGCATTGCGGGAATGGGTGACTGGGCGCGACATCAGCGACCTGGCTAAGCGGGAGTTGCTCAAGGCTGTGCCCAACTCAGTCCGCGTGGCAAAGGATGTGGTCGTTTGTCTCGACGCCACGACCGGCAAGCGGCTGTGGAAGACCGAGACACTTGGGGAACCGACCGGCCGCAAGTCGTCAAGTACCCCATGCGTGGCCGGTGGCAGATTATTCACCGCCGGCAGTACGCACGCCCATTGCATTGATGCCGGAACAGGGAAACAACTTTGGGCCACGTCACTGCCAAGCAAAGGACCGGCATCGTCTTTCCTAGTGGCGGACGGCACGGCATTCCTCCTCGCTGGGCACTTAACAGCCTTTGATGTGAAGACGGGGGGGATACTGTGGCGGAACAAAGACGTCCGGGGCAATGCCTCATCGCCGGTTCTCTGGACAGGAAAGGGTGTAAGCCAGGTGATCTGCAGCGACCGCAGGGCGTATGTTGCGGTTAATCCGATCACCGGTGAGACGGTTTGGCAGACACCCGGCGGCGGCGACTCAACGCCGGTGATCTCCGGTGACTGGATGGTCGTTTACAGCAAGGATAAACAGGTCGGGTTGGCAGCGTATCACCTAGCCAGAGATGGAGCGACGCAGGCCTGGAGTTTTCCAATGTCAGAGCGGCGTTCGCAATCGACTCCGGTGATTTATGACCGTCACGCTTACCTGACAGGCGGGGAGTGGCACATGTGTGTCGAACTGGCCACCGGTAAACGACGTTGGAAAGAGTCCCGGCAAAACACAATCTCCTCCCCTGTGATCGCCGACGGCAAGTTGATTGCGCTCGAGAAAAAAGGAAGCGAACTCGTGATGATCGACACCAACCGGAAAGAGCATCGGGAACTCGGCAGGACGCGCATCAAGGCCATGAGGTGTCCCTCGCCTGTGGTGGTCGATGGCAAACTATACCTGCGCATGGCCGACAACCTTTCCTGTTTCGATCTGCGGGCCAAGCCCGGTGTGCAGTGATGCCACCCGACTAGACTCACTTTTTTGTCGCGGTTGTTTTTGGAGATGCCGTATGCTATCGGGAGCACTAGTGCCATGCAATTCGGCTCGCTCCAACTGAAATCCAACCTGTTTCTCTCGCCGCTGGCCGGGTACACGAACCTCCCGTTCCGGCTCGTGCTGCGAGAGGTGGGCGGCTTGAGCTTAGCCACGACAGACCTCGTCAACGCCCGGTCGTTGCTCGAGCGCAACTCCAAGGCGCTCAAGCTCATCGAGACGAACGAGAATGATAGCCCGTTTGCCGTGCAGTTGTTTGGCTCGGTGCCTGAGGAGATGCGCGACGCGGCACAGTACCTCGAATCAATTGGCGTGGACTCGATCGACATCAACATGGGCTGCCCGGTGCGCAAGGTCTGCAAGACCGGCGGCGGCTCGGCGATGATGACCGAGCTAGACGACACCGCGCACCTCGTGAAAATGATGGTCGATTCTGTAAAGATACCGATCACGGCCAAAATGCGTCTCGGCTGGGACGACAAAAACATCACCGCGCCCGACTTGGTGCGTGTGCTTGAGGACGTCGGTGTAACGGCGGTTTTCATCCACGGACGGACGCGAGAGCAGGGTTTCACCGGGGGCGTCAATCTCGAGGGCATCCGCCAAGTGGTCGGGGCAGCGCGCGAGATCCCCGTGATCGGCAACGGCGACATCACGACGCCGGAGTCGGCCAAGCACATGATGGACGCCACCGGCTGCCACGGCGTAAGCGTCGGCCGGGGCGCGTTTTACAACCCGTGGATTTTCAAGCACACCGAGCACCATTTACGCACTGGCGTACTGCTGACCGAGCCGAAATTTACGGAGCGGGTGCAAGTGATGCAGAGGCATTTTGACCTGATGCTGGAAGTGTTCGGCGAGAAGCGCGGCTGCCTGATGTTCCGCAAAGTCGCCCCGTGGTATGCCAAGCGCTTCGGCCCAGTGAAGCCGTTCAACAAAGCGGTCGTGCTGATCTCGACACGCGAGGATTTCGAGTCAGCGCTGGCCGACTACCTCGAGTGGCGGCGACAGTTTTCCGATGATGACGGAGAGCTCACCGAGCGCTATCGTCAGAACCCGATGATGCCGTCCTTTATGAAGGACGGTAACGAACCTGCCGACGCGAAGCGCAAGACCATCCCCGTGCCCAAGGGCCCAGTTGAAGTGTGGTAAAAAAATCCCGCAGGCCAAAGCCAGCGGGATTTGTCTAAACTTGTTAATACAAAAACTTATTCACCAGGTGAGGGCCGGCTCGGGCGCTGGCCACCGCGACCTTCACCGCGACCTTCACCGCGACCGGACGGACGCTGGCCGGATGCACCTCCGCGGCCACCGAAATTTGGACGCAACTCGTCTTCGGTCAACTTGCCATCCTTATTCTTGTCGAGCTTCTTAAGGGCTGCAACGGCACCCTTAATTTCCTCGGGGGAAATCTCACCGTTGCCATCACTGTCCAGTGCGCTCATCACAGGGAACATCCGCATAAAACCACCTGGTCCTCCCTGACCACCACGGCCACCGGACTGCGATCCACGCTCACGGCTTGTTCCGGACGGACGTTGACGACGCTCGGCGCCCTGACCCCGTTCACGACTCTGTCCACCAGCCGCTCGGTCCGGGCGTTCACGACGCTGAGCACCTTCACCCCGCTCGCGACGCTGCTCACCGGCGGCTCCGGACGGGCGTTCACGACGCTGAGTACCTTCACCCCGTTCGCGACCACCGCGTTCCTGCGCGATTGCATCACCTGCCATCATGCCAAAACATGTGACAGCCATTACTAGTTTATATGTCATCTTTTTCATAACACCAAATCAATGGTCTGCTTCAAATATACGATC
>JABGZB010000354.1 GCA_018674955.1 Verrucomicrobiota bacterium
AAGCGCAAGGAGTTTCAAGCAGGGACACGGATTTCAAAAAATCAAACATGGATGGGCAGGATATCTTTTTCTATTCTGTTTTCCCTGACCATACATGTTCCAAAACTAAAAAATCATTACTACAAGGGCTCGCAATTCAGTCTCGGGTTTTCTACTTCGCGGCTTCGCATGAGGTGGGAAATCTGTGATTCATTCCTCCAAGACTCACTTACTGATCTGTTCCCAAATCGGCTCCAAGTCAGGGTCGAGCAGGGCGACTTCGCGGATCTTCTCTGAGTCGCTGATTTTTTCCGCAGCTTGAAACCAGTGCATCGCCAGCACCAAGTCACCGAATTGGCAGGCGTAGCAGGAGAGGTTGTAGGGAATGGCCTCGTTTTCCGGGAACCGTTTCCGCATTGGCTCGAGCAGGTCGAGCGCCTCCTGCCCGCGCTTGAGATAGAACATCGCATTGGCTTGGTTGATCCAGCCGGAGGGATCGTCCGGGTTAAGCTTCGCCATCACGCTGCCGATCTCCACGCAGCGTTCCCAGTCCTTGTTGCGGGCGTGGATGTGCCACTCGAGGAGCAGTACATCACGGTGTTTCCGGTGCTCTGCCGACACCTTGGCCAAGTCGGCCAGAGCCTCGCCGGGGTTGCCGAGTTGCAGCCAGCCGCTGGCAGACGAGAGGTGCAGGCTGTCTGGTGGCGGGATGTCTGCTGGAGAGTCGCCGCTCATTTGCCGCTCGATTCCTCGGTGAGAGCTTTCACGGACGTGACGCCCGCCGCCTTGGCCGCGTCCATCAGCTTGATGATTTTCCCCCACGGCGCGCCGGTGTCGGCACGGATCGAGAGTTCCAGTTCCGGGTTGTCGGCGATGCGTTGTTTCAACTCGGCCTCGAGGTCGGCGGCTGCCGCTTCGCTGGTTCCAAAAAAGAAGTGCGGTGGCTCCTTGGCCACGGTGACGATGAGGCTGTCATTCACCGCCGGCGCGGCCTTGGCTTGGGACGATTCCGGCAGGACAAGCTTCACGGCGGCTTGGTTCGTGAACGTCGTCGACACCACCATGAAAATGAGCACCACCATCAGCACGTCGATCAGTGCCACGATGATGACGGTGGGTGGCTTTCGGTTTTTGCGGAGGAGAAATCGCATGGGCGGCGGGGGCGTTTATTTACCGGGCTTGACCGGGTACTGCCGGCGAAGGAACTTGTCGAGCAGAGTCTCCATCTCGATAGCGAATGTCTCGACTCGTTTGCTGTAAATGCTCCACGCGACGAGCGAGGGGATAGCGATGCTCAGGCCCGAGAGGGTCGCGTAAAGGGCGAGCGAGATGCCGCTGGCAAAACGTGTGGTGTCCACCTGGTCCGAGGTCATCTCACCGAAAATCTCAATCAACCCAAACACCGTGCCGACCAGTCCCAGCAGCGGCGCAATGCCGGTGATGATCTCCAGCACCACCAGGCCGCGCTCCATTCGGCTGACTTCGTGCCGGGCGCGAGTTTGCAGTGCCTCGACGTTATCCGGCTTGGCCCACTCGAGATGCTCGATGGCGGTCGTGGTCAGGCGCGACAGAGGGGTGTGCTCGTGTTGCTGGCAGAAGCGCAGCAGGGTGTTCACGTCGCTGCGCGTCTGGCAATGTTCCAAGCTGTCGGTCAGCGGCACGGGGATGATGGAGCGGCGGCGCAGGGCGTAGCCCCGCTCGATGATGAACGCGAGGCTGATTACCGAGGTGACTCCGAGCAAAAAAAGAATGAATGTGTGCATGCAATAAAAGGGGAAACCCTGACGGTTCCGCAGAGCGGTGGATACAATCGGCAATCTGCCTTCTGAAGCAAGCCGAAAGCGGAGCGGTCAGTCGTCGAACCACTCGTCCCCAGAGTCGAACGCCGGGATGGGGATATTGATAATTTTCAGCCGGCCCACCGCGCGGTGACGGCAGCCGGGCTTGATGTAAATGGCGGTCATCGGCTTGACCGGCACCCGTTCGCCGTCCAGTTCCATGTGCCCTTCTCCCTCGAGTACGAGGTAAATTTCGGTCATCCGCTTGTGGTAATGGACGGCTGAATCCCGCTTAATATCGACCTCGTGCAGGCTGGCCACCGCGTCCGGTTCGCCGACGAAGGCGCGCTTGGCCAAGCCGCAAGGGCAGGGAGTTGGCTCGATTTCGTCCAGTTGCTCGATCAAATAATTTGCCATGGCACCGAAGAGTTTGAGCTTCAGATACTTGCCCTGCAAGGAACTTGGCCAAATTGAGTTGCTGAGAAAAAAACACTACAAATTGTGGTAAAAAAACTTGATGCCCCAACAAATTGTGGCAACACTCATCCCGTTGCCCAGCTCTACCGAGCTTTTAAGCGCGGTTAATTGCCCCAAACACCCGAAGACGCCTGACAACCGATGATCGACGCAAACGACTCTTTGACCGCACCCACTTCCCGCTCCCCACGGCGTTCGACTTCCCCAAAAGTCACGACCCCGAAACGGGGCAGCTTGGCCAAGGGCAAACCGCGGCCGGGCATCAAGGTCGAGCGGGTGTTCAGTGATGCCAAGCGGAATCCCTACGACGAGATCGAGTGGGACAACCGCACGGCGGAAATCACTGATGAGGGTGGCAACATCATTTTCAAGCAGGAAGACGTCGAGGTGCCCAAGAACTGGTCGCAGCTTGCGACCAAGGTCGTCGTCTCAAAATATTTCTTTGGCCAGCAGGACACGCCGGAGCGGGAGACGTCCGTGCGGCAGTTGGTCCATCGCGTGGCCCGCACCATCGCCGACTGGGGCGTCAACGACGGTTACTTCAGCAAAAAAGACGGCGAGGTTTTTTACGAGGAATTGTCGTGGCTTTGCCTGAACCAGTACGGTGCCTTCAACTCGCCGGTTTGGTTTAACGTCGGGCTGCATCACGAGTACGGCGTGGGCACCGACTCGGCCAAGGGCAACTGGCATTACGAAGACTCACTTGGCCAAGCCAAGCGCGCCACGTCTCAGTACGAGTACCCGCAGGGGAGCGCCTGTTTCATCCAGTCGGTCGACGACGATCTGGAGTCGATCCTCAAGCTAGCGCACAGCGAGGGGATGCTTTTCAAGTTTGGCTCCGGCACAGGCACCGACCTGTCGCCGATCCGGTCCAAGCGCGAGAGCATCAGCGGCGGGGGAGTCCCGAGCGGCCCGATGTCGTTTCTCCGGGTGTACGACCAAGTGGCCAACGTGGTGCGTTCCGGCGGCAAGACGCGCCGCGCCGCCAAGATGAACACCATCCGCGACTGGCACGGCGACATCGAGGAATTTATCGACGCCAAGCAGCTCGAGGAGAAAAAAGCGTGGGCATTGATTGAGCAAGGCTACGACGGCTCGTACAACGGCGACGCCTACGGCAGCGTCATGTACCAAAACGAAAACCTCTCGGTACGTGTCAGCGACGATTTCATGCAGTCCGCACAGGACGGCGGCGAGTGGTGGACGCGCGCCGTGACCACCGGCGAGAAACTTGAAAAGAAAAACGCCACCGGACTGCTGAATAAAATCTCCGAGGGTACATGGATCTGCGGCGACCCCGGCTTGCAGTACGACGGCGCGATTCAAAAGTGGCACACGTGCAGTGGCACCGAGCCGATCCACTCGACCAACCCCTGCTCCGAGTACGTGTTCCTCAACAACACGGCGTGCAACTTGGCCTCGCTGAACTTGATGCGTTTCAAGCGCGACGATGGCGTGTTCGAGATCGACCGTTTCAAGGCGGCGGTGCGCGTTTTCATCACCGCGCAGGAAATTCTCGTCGACAACGCCAGTTACCCGACCCAGCCGATCGCTGAGAACTCGCATATTTTTCGCACGCTTGGCCTTGGCTTCGCCAATCTGGGCTCGCTCGTCATGAGCTACGGGCTGCCGTACGACTCGAACGAAGGCCGCGCACTGGCCGGCGCGATCACGTCGATCATGACTGGGCATTCGTACGAGCAATCGGCGGAGCTGGCCGGCGTGAAAGGTGCGTTCGCCGGTTTCAAAGATGCCCGCTGCACCGGCGTGGGCCAGCCTTTGGCCAAGGACAATGTCGAGTCGATGCGCGGCGTGATGAATCTGCACCGCGACGCCGTGGAGGAGATTCAGCCAAGCGACGATTTCGGGTATTTGAAAGACGCTGCCCGCGACTGTTGGGAGGCGGCTTTGGCCAAGGGCGACGAACATGGCTACCGCAACGCGCAGGTCACCGTGCTTGCGCCAACCGGCACGATCGCGTTCCTGATGGACTGCGACACGACCGGCATCGAGCCGGACATCGCTTTGGTGAAGTACAAGCTGCTCGCCGGCGGCGGGACGCTGAAGATCGTGAACCGGACCGTGCCCGACGCATTGGCGAGGCTGGGCTACTCGGCGGACGAGGTGAAAAACATCGTCGCTCACATTGAAGAATTTGACTCCATCGAGGACGTCAAGGAGGACGGGGAAACTCGTAGAAGCGGGCTCAAGCCCGAACATCTGGATGTGTTCGATTGCGCGTTCAAGCCGTTCCGCGGCGAGCGCAGCATTCACTACATGGCACATCTGAAGATGATGGCCGCTGCCCAACCGTTTATCAGCGGCGCCATATCCAAGACCGTCAATCTCCCCCGGGAGTGCTCGGTCTCGGATATAACCGACGCCTACACAGAGGCGTGGAAACTGGGACTCAAGTGTGTCGCGATTTATCGCGATGGCTCGAAGCGGTCCCAACCGCTCAACACCGCCAAGACCGGCGAGGGAACCGAAAGGGAACTCACCATCACGGCGGATGAGCGGATCAAGGAACTGGAGGATCAGTTGGTCGGTCTGCAAAAACAGATCGACCAACCTCTCCGCCGGCGCCTGCCCGAGACCCGCCAGGCGGTGACTCACAAATTTGACATCGCCGGCCACGAGGGCTACCTGACGATCGGCCTGTTCGAGGACCGCACACCCGGCGAGATGTTTATCACCATGGCCAAGGAGGGCTCGACCATCGGCGGCCTGATGGACAGCGTCGCCGCGCTGACGAGTGTCTCCCTGCAATACGGCGTGCCGCTCGTGGCGCTGGTGCGTAAGTTCAGCCATCAGCGGTTCGAGCCGTCCGGCTTCACCAAAAACCCGCAGATCCGCCGCGCCTCGTCGATCATCGACTACGTATTTCGCTGGATGGGCATCCAGTTCATCCCCGGTTACCTCGAGAGAACCGGGGGCGACACCAGCCAGCAGGAACTAAACATACCCGGCCTGCAACAGGCCGAGGCCCAGCATGTCAACAAGCCGGTCGTTGAGTTGCCGGTGGCCAGCGGCGGAGACGGCGAATCGGTCGATCATGCGGCAGCGCTTTCGCACGGCCACGACGGCTCGGCGATCAGCCAGTCGGTGGCGCACTTCATGGAGGACGCGCCGGCATGCACGACCTGTGGCCACCTCACCGTCCGCAACGGTGCCTGCTTCAAGTGCCTCAACTGCGGCGAGAGTTTGGGCTGCTCCTGAGCCAAGCGGGCGAGTTTGCGTTTGAACTGTTGGTGAAAAAAACCAATCAACGGAGAGCATGACAGAGGTCAACGGGTTCAATCTGGAAAAACTGATCAGCCAGTTTCAAATCGTGGCCGAGTTCGTGGAGGGTCACGTTTGGACCAAGGGCCACATCAACGACACCTATATTATAACCTGTCGGCAGGGCGGCACACGCATCCGCTACATCCTGCAGCGCATCAACCATCACGTCTTCCCGTACCCCGAGCTGGTCATGCAGAACGTCAAGCTGACCACCGAGCATCTCCGGAAAAAAATCGGCGCGGAAGACAGGCATGATCTGACGCGTCGAACCATGACGCTGGTGCC
>JABGZB010000355.1 GCA_018674955.1 Verrucomicrobiota bacterium
GGTTTCAACCGGCAACAGGGTTACCGCCAATACGAAAAGCACACTCGAGAGTGCACCGAATAATGTTTTTTTCTTCATGCTCATAAATGGTTATCGCGGCTTAACGATTAGTTTCTCGTCAGGCTACACAACTCATCCCCTCTCTAGCATCCAGCTTGCCAAGCACCACACCGGGCCTTCCGCGGCATGATTTAATAAATTGACCATTAGTGGGTTAAGAAAATAGAATGATAATTGAAATGCAAATAAAACAGCATACTTTCGTGTCGGATTTTTTTCGTGCTGTGCAATTTGAAACAGTTTGACCGAGCGCAACATTTCGGCTTCAAATTCCGAATCGGCCCCGTCAAACTCGCACCCCTAACTAGCACCCGCAACCGCCTGCGGAAATGATTCCAGGCACGCCGCTTGGCCAAACGCTCGGCCGCCAGACTACTTCCCGGCCCAATAGTCCACCACAAACACATCCTCCACCACCGGGCCGACCAACTCGACAAATGTCTTATGGGCCGGATGCACGAGGTAGGCGTCGCGGTCCTTTTCCGACCCGAAGGTGATCAGGTAACAGTGCTTAAATCCCTTGTTGAGGCCCTCTGGACTGTTGTTCGTACCCTTCTCGAACGCCTTGATCTCCGCGATCTGCTTCCCCAGCGCGACAAACGCCTTCTCCACCTCGGCGACCTTCGCTTTCGATGCCTCAGCCTTGTATTTGAAACAGACAAAGTGCCGCAGCAACTTCGCTTTCCTTTTGTCTGCAGCCTCAGCAGCCATACCTGCAAACAGTACCCCTAGCCCCAAGACCAGGCCCAACAGTTGTGAAATGTTTTTCATAATTCAAAAATGAAAGACGAGCAGACTCCCGAAGCCTATAAACAAAAGCAAGAGTTGATTCTAAATGCGCAATTATTGACTTGATTTTATACTCCATAACTCTACTTTCAGCCCGCACATGAAAGTCCTGCTTGCTGTTTGTTTAATGGGTTCGGTTCAGTTCTTCACCAAAGCCGTAGCTGCCGATGATGCCATCAAGCCTTTCCTCGCGATTTTTGGTAAACCTTTGAAAGCGGCTAAGATGCCGCAAAAGGCTGTGGAACGCGCCAAGGTCGAACTTGGACGCACACTCTACCACGAAAAACGTCTCAGCCGCGACAACTCGATTTCCTGCAACTCCTGCCACGACACAGTAGGCTACGGAGTAGACGGCGAGAAGTTCTCCCTGGGCTTTGCCGGTCATCTTACCGGACGCAATTCCCCCACCAGTTTCAACGCTTTTCTGCATGTGGCTCAGTTTTGGGATGGCCGTGCGCCAACCGTTGAGGAACAGGCCAAGGGTCCTATTCTTGCCGGAGGTGAAATGGCCATGCCTTCGGCCGATGCCGTCGTGAAGAAACTGAACAAAATTGATGGGTACAAGGCACTGTTCGAGGCGGCCTTCCCAAAAAGCGATCCGCCCATTACATACGACAATGTAGGCAAGGCTATTGGTGCATACGAACGACTGTTCGTCACACCAGGACCGCTGGACCAACTCCTCAGGGGCAGGAACAATGCCTTGTCTGAAGTCGAAAAGCGGGGACTGCAAAAGTTTGTCACCACCGGTTGTGTTTCCTGCCACACAGGCAATCTGCTGGGCGGGATATCCTACCAGAAACTCGGCGTCGTCAAGCCGTGGCCAAACCAAAAGGATCAGGGCCGTTACGACCTCACCAAAAATGAGGCCGAAAAGATGTTTTTCAAGGTCCCCAGCCTACGAAACATTGCCAAGACCGGGCCCTATTTCCACGACGGCTCAGGTACCACATTGAAGCAGGCCGTTCAGATGATGGCCACGCATCAACTTGGTAGAGAGTTCTCGAATGAGGATGTTTCGGACATCGTCGCCTTCCTGAACACGCTCACGGGCAAATTAGATCCGGCCATTGCTGCCCCACCGAAAAGCTTTCCCGGTAAATAAGAGCTAGGAATCATGTCTGTGCGTTTGGGCAGAACGCACAGCACAAAAAAGGGCTTGAAAACCCAGACAAGAACTGCCATCATCACCGCCCTTGAGGGATGCGCGGTTAGCTCAGTTGGTAGAGCACTACCTCGACACGGTAGGGGTCACAGGTTCAAGTCCTGTACTGCGCACCATTCTTTCGTCTGATTCCTAAGCTTCTTTAGTTTCGCATTTTTGTAACCGCTAACCATTCGCTAACCACTTTCAGAAAAAATGGTTAGCGAATGGTTAGGGGATGCAACTTAGGAAAGTAGTCAACCACCGCAACTCACGGTGGAGGGTATCCTCGTACGTTGATGGCGAACGTAAGCAGCGATTCTTTATTTCCAAAGAACTCGCCATTCAGTGGATGCAAGAGCTCAGAATCGACACACGTTGTGCAAACTTCTGGAGCAGTCGCTCTCCACTCGAACAAAAGGACATCATCGCCGCATTTGATGTCGCCCAGAAGAGAAAACTTACCCTTCTAAAGACTGTACTGGCAGCCAAGACCCGTCCCTACCCTACCCCCAAGCCCCTCGCCCAGATCGCCCCCATTTACCTTTCCACCCTTAAATCCCGATCCCTGCGCGAAGCGAGCCTCAAACAGATCCATTTAATTCTCAACCAGTTCGCATCCAAGTATGGAGCTTTAGACACCAACACCATCACCCCCACTCACCTTGAGCAATGGTTTGCCCAGCGCAAATGGGCCCGCTCTACCATCGATGGCGCCATCGCCAAGATCGGCCCTTTCTTCACTTGGTGCGTGCGAGAAGGCTACTGCGAGAACAACCCGTGCAAGGCCGTCAAGCGGCCTAGAAGCGACGATTCCCCACCATCCATATTCACGCCCCCCGAGACCAAAAAACTCCTCCAAACAGCCCTGAGGCACGACCCTCGGCTCATCCCCTACCTTGCCATCGGACTATTTGCTGGCATCCGACCTTTGGAGATTCAACGCCTCACTAGAGCCGACATCTCGGACCGCTACATCGAGATCAAAGCAGCCAAAGCAAAAACCCGTAAACGCCGTCTGGTGAGCCTCTCAGACAACCTCAAGGAGTGGCTCGCTCTTGGGGGTGATCTGCCGATCATGAACAAGCGCAAACGCCTTGCCCGACTGCTCAAGCTCGCGCAGATCAAGTGGCAGCCCGATATCATGAGGCACAGCTTCGCAAGCTATCACTTGGCGATGCATTCTTCGGCCGACAAGACCGCATTCGAGCTCGGGCACCGCGACTCCAAGATGCTCTTTGCCCACTACCGCGAGCTGGTCACAAAGGAAGCCGCGCAAAGCTACTGGGCCATCAGGCCGTAGGCCCACAACGTAACTAGAACGATCACGCGCACACCGCAGCGCGACACTTTTTTAATTTTTTTTCGATCATTTTCGAGGGTATAAACAAACCTTAAAATACTGTATATTAACGCCTTAAACTCAATCCTAAAGAGCTCTTGTAACTGAGTACGAGTATCCCATTACAAAGAGTTTTACAGAAATCCTGAAGATGCTAAGACGAAGCGCTGTGAATATTTTAGCGCAAAATAAATCCCAAAACGGACCGGGCAACTCTGACCCGGTGAAGCTACTCCAAGAACTCCTCGGCCAAGAAGCAGTGTTGCTGCCCGTGTGAAAAAAATCGAAA
>JABGZB010000356.1 GCA_018674955.1 Verrucomicrobiota bacterium
AATTTTCAGCAAGTTCTCCGTCACGTCGAATTGTTTCGAGAGGATTCGGCGGAACGAATCCTGCCGAATCACCAGCAAAAGGCAATCCGTTTCCGCCGAGGCCGAGGCCGAGCGTGTTTCGCCGTCGAGGATACTCAATTCACCAAAAAACGCGCCCTGCGGTAGGCTCGCCAGCGTCTTGTCACCGTCATGAATGCGCACCGATCCGTCAGCGATGACGTACATGCTGTCGCCCTCGCTGCCTTTCTCGAAGATTGTCTGGCCGGAGGGGCAGCTAGTTTCGTCGGCCGCCTCCGCCACCCACGCGAGGGTGTCGGGCGGCATGGTGCTGAACAGCGGCACGTTTTTCAGGAACAGGATTCGTTGGACGAGGATCATGATTCAAAGGGTGCTGAGTTTGCGCTTGGCCAAGCGGACGACCGCCTCACAGGCGTCTTTGGCCGAAAGTTCACATTGCGCGGCCACCGCCGCTTCGCCTGGCTCGTTAGCCAGAAAAATCTCAAGCGCCGTTTCGCGCACGACCGCCTCGCCGTGCCGCAGGCTCTCCCGCACAAAATCACCATGCGCGACGTACCCGTCGGCACCCACCAACAGCAGCAGGCCGGATACCACCCAGCGCGAGTCGTGCCCGCGAAACACGTTAACGAAATGCTCCAAGCCAGCCGCCTCGCCGCTTGGCTCCGGCTTGGCCAAGCTGATGATGCGATCGGCGTCCGCTTGGCCAAGCACGCCCTCAAGCACTTCACTGACATTGGCCCGGTCGTTTTCACTGCCACCCGCCGTGCGGAAAAGTTTCTTGTAATCGATCGAGCCATTGAACAGCCGCAATACTTTGAACAGCACCTGCAGGCGTAACTCGAAATGGTGATCGCAAGCCAGGCGGAGTGCGTCTGCTTGGCCGCCGTCCGGCAGCATGGCCAATTGCTCCCGATAAAACCCGGCCTGCCGCGTGTACTCCGCCAACTGCTCACGGGCGAACGCCGTCAACTCCTTGTCGCCGCTCGCGCCACCCAACATGGCGCAGTAATCCATCATCAACTGTGCCCTCGCCGTCTCGCTGCTGACTTGTGCGATCAACTGTTCGATGCGCGCCGACTTGCCGCTCTCATTTATCGCAATCAATAACTGCGTTAGCAGCCGGAACGTCTCCGGCGCGGCGCCGTATTCTATCGCATCGAGATGCCGCCCGATCAATTCCGCCGCCGGTTTGCCGATGCCCTGCAGGCACGCCGAGATCGCCGGGCGCAACGACTCCTCGGTGATCAACTCGGCCAAGCGCCCAAAGGTGGACTCGAGTTTGGTGCCGTCAATCGAGTGGATGGCGTCGCGTTTGATGTCATCGGACGGGTCGTCGAGTAACTTGGCGGTGATCAGCGTCGTGTCGAGGTTGCGAATTTTCGACAGGCAAACCACCGCCAAGCGCCGGTTCGTTGGATCGTCGGAATGCAGAAACTCGTAAAAAAGATTTCCGGCGCGAACGTTGATCGACAGTTCGCCGGAGTTCAGCAGCACCGCCGCGCAGGCACAGCGCACCCCTGGATCGGCGTCGTCGAGAAACGGCTCAAGGATGCAAAACTCCTGCCCGTCGGCATTCGCACCGAGATAGTTGATCGCCTCCGTGCGCAGCCGCGGCGGGGCGTTTTTCACCTCGTCGAGGATTCGTTCGCGGTCCGCCACATCGCCGAACTCGGCCAGGTAACGCACCCCCGCCAGTTTCAGTGTTTCGTCCTCCTTGGCCAACATGCCGCGAAACTCCTCGAGCCAATCCGGCCGACGCATCCCGATAATCAAGTCCGCCAAAAATCCGGCCTCGAGATCGCTCGCCTTGGCCAACGACTCGCGGAGCTGCGAGTCGAAACGCGAGTCCATCATCACGGTGGATTCGTCGTCGAAATCGATCACGTGCGAGTCAAGCATCCCGACGAGCGAGGCCAGGTACTGCCGGTAATTTAACCAAGCGACGACCACCCACACGCAACCGATTACGATGATCACTGTGTTCAGGCGCACTACCGAGTTGTCATGCCAAAACGCCAGCGTCGCCGTGATCACCAAGCTTGAAACCGCGATCGTGGCCGGTCGGGCGAGACCGTCGATCACGCTTTTCATTTGGCCGCGCGACTGTTTTTTTACCGCTAGAAACAGCATCTGCAGCCCCACGTACTCGATCGTGAAAAAGATCACCTGACAAATAAACTTGCCGGCGTACACGCCCTTTTCGGTGCCAAGCGCCAGCGCACAAATCGCCGAGATCACCAGCATCACCGGCAGCACAGTAATCGCCGTGATCACGCCGCCCTTGGTCAAAATCGTGCGCACAATGAACAACTGAAGCACCAGTTGAACGATGCTGCTGTACGTGTAAAATTGACCGAAGAATTGGTTCAGGTTCCCCGCGTGATCTCTGGCTACTTGAAACTTAAACTGAATATCGATCAGGCAGATCACCATCGTCGAGAGCACCACAAGCGCCAGCATCAGCATCGCCTGCCGACTGCCCAGCATCCCGGTGAACGACCGAAACGCACTCGTCGCCTTGGCCGGCGCGCCGCCCGGCTTGGCGTCCCCTTGGCTGAACAGGCTCGTCTTGGCCATGCCGGCGAGCGCGATCAGCATCAGGATGGTCACGAGGCCAAGCGAGATCACGTCCACATGTCCGGTGCGGCTTGCCATCGACACCACGTAACCGGCGACGATGCAACCCACAGTCCCGGCCGCGCCGATCAACCCAAACCACCGCTTCGACTCCTTGGGATTGAGCACCCCGACCGCCAGCCCCCAAAACAAAACCATCGGTGTGACGACCACCACGTCACACACCATGTAAGTGATCACGGCGACAACTTTTCCGCCGAGAAAGAATACCGCAGCGACCATGCCCGCCATCGCGACGGCCAACGAACCCATCGCCAGTTTCATAGCGCCGTAAACCTGGAACCGCGCGCAAAGGTACGTGATGAACACCGCCACGATACTCGACATCACGGCGGCCGTCATGATCATCAGCGGGATGTTGCCCTTGTCGAAGTTCTTGAGAAACAACGAGTCGGCCGTCGCCCGCGCTGTCAACGAGCACAGCGCGAGCAGAAAATAAATCCCGCAAAGAATCAGAATCTTCCGCTCAACCTTGAAGAAGCTCATGAACTGTGGTTTTCAGCGAGTTTGCGCTTGGCCTGGTGCGGCTACTGTTTCTCGACGCGGTACAGCGCCTTGTCGGTTCGCAGGAATAGGGCGTCGCCACTCACCGCCGCGCTGGCGTGATGCCCGCCATCAAGCTTGTTGCGAGTCAGGATTTTAAATTTCCGCCCTGGCTTGAGCGAGGTCGTCTCGCCCTCCTTGCTGTGGAAGAGCAGCCGTCCGCCGGCGTACAGCGGCGATGCCGAGTGGTTGCCTCCGATGCGCTCGCGCCATTGCTCCTCACCGGTCCGGGCGTCGAGGCAGGTGACCATTCCGCCTGAGTCACTAACGAAGTATATTTCTTTGCCAACCAGGATCGGCGACGAGACGGCTGGAACGCTACGCTTGCACGCCCAAGCGATCTCAGGCTTGGCCTTGGTTATGTCGAACGCAATCAACTGCGGACGCATGAAGCTGGTGCCGATGTAAACCATGCCATCACCAACCACCGGCTTGGGCACGATCGAAAAACCAAGTGAACCGTACTTCACCTTCCAAAGTTCCTCGCCGCTTGCGGGGTCGTAACCGTACAACCAGTCTGCCGCCGGCGAGATGACGACGTCACGCCCATGCACTTTGGTGACGACTGGCGTGCCATAGGCTTTTTTCAGTTGCGGATTACTGTTCATCTCACCGGAGCGTCGAGTCTGCCAAGCGAGCTTGCCAGTGCGCTTGTCGAGCGCGGCGATGAACTGCCGGTCGCTGCCGTCCATGTGAAAGATCAGCAGGTCGTTCCAAATAATCGGCGAGCCGCCGGGTCCGTTCTCGTGCATCACCCACAGATCCTGATTTGTCCAAAGCACTTTGCCACTTTTCATGTCGAGACACGCGGAACCGTATGAACCGTTTTGAGAGTAGAGTTTGCCGTCCTCTAGCACCGGTGTGGGTGAGGCATAGCTGTTCGTCTTGTGCACCCACTGCGGATCTTCCTTTTTAAGGACTTCGATGTCTTTGACGATCTTGCCGCTAGATTTATCAATGCAGAGTGTGTGAATGCGCACTTCGGACAAGACGATCAACGGTTGGCCGCCGGTGTTGGCTTTCAATCGCTCCTTTTTCTTCTCCTCGGACGCGAGGGTTTCGTGTGCTATTGTTACCCAAACTTGGTTGCCGAGAATCACCGGCGACGACCAACCGCGCCCGGGCAACTCGGTACGCCATGAGATGTTTTTCACCTCGCTCCACTCGGCCGGCAGCTTGGAGGCGTCGGCGTGGCCTTGGCCACCCGGGCCGCGCCACTGGGGCCAGTCGGCGAGGGCAGGGGACATCGCTGCCAGCGAAGCGACGACAACGGCAAATGCAATTTTTGATTTCATGAAAACTTGGTCAAACGAAATTTTACGTGCGGTGCGGAGTGTACGCATCCGCCGCCGTCAGGCAATCTTTCTTCGCGCTTGGCCAAGCGCTTGGCCGGTGGTTTTGCTTGCCAAATGGGCCGATAGTCTTTAGCCCAAGGCGCGTCTGATGGAGAGAGATTTACTGACAAATAGTAGCCGTGTGGTGGTCAAGTTCGGCACAGGCATCCTGACGAACCGCAGCAAGCAGATTGACCCCGGCCAAGTCGAGCAACTGGTCGCCCAAGTGGCGGCCCAGCGACAGGCCGGCCGGGAGGTCGTCGTCGTGTCGTCCGGCGCGGTGGGCGCGGGCATGGGTGCGCTTGGCATGACACAGCGACCGGCCGACCTCTCCGACCTGCAGGCCTGCGCCGCCATTGGCCAGCTAAAACTCATGGCCGCTTACTCAGAGTTATTCGCCAAGCACGACCTGCAAGTCGCCCAAGTGCTACTAACACACGACGACCTCGAACACCGCGAGCGCCATCTCAACGCACGCAACACGCTCGTCTCGCTGCTCGAGAAGGGAGTCGTACCGATTGTCAACGAGAACGATGCGGTTAGTTACACCGAGTTGAAATTTGGCGACAACGACTGGCTCGCAGCGCTCGTTGCCTGCCTATTACCGGCCGACTTGCTGGTCGTCCTCACTACGGTTGATGGCTTGGTCGAAAACTTCGGCAAAAAAAATCCGCGCACCATCCCGCTCGTCGAGACGATCGATGCAGACATTAAAAAACTCGCCGGTGGCACGTTGAGCGCGACCGCCGTCGGCGGCATGGAGGCCAAGCTGCGCGCCGCCAAGATGACGGCCCGCACCGGCATTCCGATGGTCATCGCGTCCGGCAAAAAGAAACGCGTCCTCGCCAACATTATCGACGGGCGCGACGAAGGCACTTTTTTTACCCCGCGCTCCGGCCGACTCAAGGGGCGCAAGCGCCGCATCGCTTTTTTTCATCATCCCAAAGGCTCTCTGTGGGTGGACAACGGCGCGCGCGACGCCCTGCGAGACAAAGGCAAAAGCCTCCTGCCGCCCGGTGTGGCCAAGTGCAACGGCGACTTTGCCAACGGCGACGTCGTGCGTCTCTGTGACATTAACGGCACCGAGTTCGCGCGCGCCATCAGCCGATTCGACGCCGATGAAATCCGCGCCCGCAAACTCAAGGGCATCGAGATAGTTCACCGCAACGACCTCGTCATCCTCTGACATGCCAGCCAAGCGCAAACCAAAAAAACGCAAACCAGCGATCGACGAACTCATCGAGGTCATGGCGCGCCTGCGCGGCCCCGGCGGTTGTCCGTGGGATCGCGAACAGGATCACATGTCGATCCGCTTCCACGCCGTCGAGGAGGTGTACGAGCTGATGGATGCCATTGAGGCCGGCGACGACCACGAGATGCTCGAGGAATGCGGCGACCTCCTGCTGCAAGTCGTCTTCCACTGCCAGTTGGCCAGCGAGCGAAAGGTGTTCGACTTTGAGCAAGCCGCCCGCACCATCACCGACAAGCTCATCCGCCGCCATCCGCACGTCTTCGGCGACTCCGATGCGAAAGATGTCGACGCAGTCTGGGCGCAGTGGGAGAAAATTAAACGCGAAGAAAAGCAGGGCACCCGGCACGAGCGCCCTTCCGTACTGGATGGCATCCCGCGCCATCTGCCGTCGCTGCAGCGCACCGAAAAACTCGTCAAGAAAGCGCGCAAAAACAGCCTCGCCGACAAGCCCTTGGCCAAGCCGGCCAAGCAACGCTACACCAAGGCCACTTTGGCCAAGGAGTTGTTCGCTCTTGCCGAGTACGCCCAGCGCAAAGGCTGGCAACCCGAAGCCCTCCTCCGAGCCGAAGCCAACCGCCACGAAAATGTGCTCCGCAAAAAGGAAGCCAAGGCAGGTTTACAATTGAAAGCCGAAGACAACTAAACCAACGGCGTTTTGGAGTGCACACCGAAAAGTTTACTCGTACAGGAGATATTTTGCGCGGCGTGGGGTGAACTTGGCTAGGCCGGTTTTCCAGAGGGCCTCGATGTGGGCGAGGGTTTTGCCTTGGTCAAGCGCCTCGAGGGTGGGGGGGTGGCAGAGGAGGCGGCCGACTTTGGCCAAGGGGAAGCTCTTCGGGTACAGCTTGTGCAGCACGCGAGCGATGTCGATGCCAAGTGGGACAGCGCGCAGTTTGTGCCGGTCGGTGACGATGATGTTGACGCCGCCGCACGGCTTGTCTTTGTGCACGCTGTAGTCGGGCGTGAAGCGGATCGGGATAAACCGGACGCCCGGTTGGCCAAGCGCGTTGAGTCGGTTGGCTAATTTTACGTCGTCGATGTACGGCGCTCCAATCACCTCGAACGGCGTGTCGGTGCCCCGGCCAACGGACATCGCGGTTTCGAGCAAACCGATACCGGGATAAAGCAGCGCTTGGGTGAAGTTGCGCATATTGGGCGACGGGTTTGTCCACGGTTGGCCGGTGGTGTCGAATAGTTGGCTGCGCTTCCAGCCTTCGATTTTTACGATCTGTAACTCGACGCCAAGATCGCGCTCGGTGTTGATCATCCGCGCCAACTCGCCGGCGGTCATGCCGTGTTGCATGGGGATGTCGTGGTACGCGATGAACTGGCTTGGCCCAAGCCGCACCGGCCCGGCAACGGTGGCTCCGCCGATCGGGTTTACGCGGTCGAGCACGATGAATTTCACACCGGCCTCGGCAGCGGCTTCCATCGCCAATCCCATTGTTGAAATGTAGGTGTAAAATCGGCAGCCGATGTCTTGAATATCGAAAACAAGTGCGTCGAGACCGGCGAGTTGATCCGGTACCGGTTTGCGGTTTTTACCGTAGAGGCTGTAAATCTTGAGGCCGAATTTTGCGTCGGTGCCGTCGCCGAATTTTGCGTCGAGTTTGCCGTACAGCCCGTGCTCGGGGCTGAACAGGGCTGTAAGTTCGACCTCCTTCGATGCCTGCAAATAATCGAGGGTCGAGCGGCGGTGCCGGTCGTGGCCGGTGTGGTTGGTGATGAGTCCAACCTTCGCCCCCTTCGGCAAAATGCCTATTCGCTGCCGCAACACATCGGCTCCGTTGAGCACGCCCGACGCGTCACCAAACGAAAACTTTCGCAGCGCCTCGGCCGTCAGTGTGGCGACTTCGCGGCGCAGCGCGATGACGTTGCCGTTGCCGTCGGGATGC
Organism: Verrucomicrobiota bacterium; assembly: GCA_018674955.1. Classification (GTDB taxonomy): domain Bacteria; phylum Verrucomicrobiota; class Verrucomicrobiia; order Limisphaerales; family UBA1096; genus UBA1096. The sequence goes on from JABGZB010000356.1 coordinate 7,680, forward strand.
GTGCGGCTGGTCATGAGAATCACGATGGTTTGGGTGGCGGGGTCGACCCACAGCGAGCCGCCGGTCCAGCCGGTGTGACCGTAGCCGCCGATCTTGAAATGGTTGCCGCGAGGACTTGAGTACGGCGAGTCGATGTCCCAACCGAGGCCGCGTTTGGCCATCATGCCCTTCGGCGTGTGAACGGAAGTCATCAACCGAACTGTCTCACTTTTGAAAATGCGCCGACCATTCAATTTGCCGCCGTTGAGCATCATTTGGGCAAAGCGCGACAGATCGGCAGCGGTAGTGAAAAGTCCAGCATGACCTGCAACGCCATTCATACGGCGAGCTGTTGGATCGTGAACAATACCATGTAAAATTTGACCATCCACGCGTTCGGTTGGCGCAATTCGACTACGTTTTTCAAAGGGGGGTAAGAAGCCGGTATCACGCATGCCAAGCCGCTGGTAAATATGCTTGGAAGTGAATTCGTCTAGCATTTGACCTGACGCCAGTTGAACAATTTCACCAAGCAATATGAAGTTAATATCGCTATAACGAAACTTGGTGCCCGGCTGCGCCGTCAATCTCTCCTCCTTGGCCAAATCAATAGCCTTGGCAAGGCCACTCCAGCTCGGCTTGGAAGACAGGCTAGGCCGAAGTCCGGAAGTATGGGTAAGCAGGTGTCGAATTGTCACTGCTCCCTTGCCGTGAGCCTTAAAGTTGGTAATCCAGTGATCCACCTTGTCGTCAAGCCGAAGTTTACCGCGCTCGGCCAACAGCATAATGGCAGGAGCGGTAGCAATGACCTTGGTCAATGATGCGCTGTCAAAAATAGTGTCATAGGTCATCGGCAGGAATTCCGGCGCCACTGCCTTGGCCCCGTAGGATTTTTGATACACCGCTCCGCCATGTTCAATACGCACGACAACACCAGGAACTCTGCCAGCGGTGATGGCACCCTCGATCACCTCGTCGATCGCCTCTAGTTTGGCCAATCGAAATACGGTTGAAAAAGTCTGACTTTTTGTTGCAGATGTCTGGCCAGACGATCGCAAGTGAGATTGCGGATTGGGCATCTGACAGCCCGTCAAATTCAAAAACAGGGCTAAACTTAGTGATTTTTCAAAAAATCTTTGCATATGCTAGACCTAGTTTACTGCTTGATGGCACCACGGCCAAGTGAAAGGTCTGCTAAGGGTAAAGTTAGAATTAAGTATAAAAAAACTATACAAAATAATACACTCGACGGTGTTGGTGTTCATACGATAAGATTTTTTTTTTGAATCTCATGCCACTTGTGAGCAATATTTTAAGTTCTTCGCTTGGTCAAAAGTATTTGATGGCTCTTTCTGGAGTTGGTTTGTTCGGCTTCATTGTCGTGCACATGCTTGGTAATTTGACGATTCTAGCGGGTCCGGCGGCAATCAATGAATACGCGGCGAAGTTGCACAGCATGGGGCCTCTCCTTTGGATAGCCCGGATCGGTTTGCTGGGAATGGTCGGAGTTCACATTTGGGCCGCGGTCAGATTAACGAGGGATAATCGAAAAGCACGATCTGTCCAATACCAAGGAGCCGTTGACCCAGTCGATCGACACCGTAGGAGCAAAATTGTCTCCACCTACGCTTCCCGTACCATGATTTACAGTGGATTGATCATCGCAGCTTTCGCATTGTTTCATATAGCACATTTTACCTGGAAAATCCCACAAATTAACGGTGTGGAGGTGGACTTCGAAACATTTTATGTTTACGAAGTGAGTGCAGGCTCAGATCAAGTCGCTTATCTTACACCTCTACCAGACGGCGTCGGTAAAGAAGGGGAAAACGCAGTTGATGTTTATAAAATGCTGACGACCGGTTTCAAAGTCTGGTGGGTTTCTATTTTTTACGTAATTGCCGTTGGGCTACTTTGTATTCATTTGAGCCATGGCTTGAGTGCCATGTTCCAATCCCTTGGGTTGAAAACCAAGGCCTACGAAAAATGGATTGATCACTTTGCCTGCGCTACTGGCTGGTTACTTTTCGCAGGATATGCCTCTGTACCGGTGAGCATACTGCTTGGATTTATCCCATAAAATGGTCGCAAAGAAAAAAATAGCCAAGTCTAAAGGTAAGACTTCGATAAATAAAACCTCACGCAATTCTGCCGACTCGATGAAAGTATCTTCTCGAGTTAAAAAACCGTTTATTCTGAAGCCCAATATTCCACCCGGCCCAATATCCGAAAAGTGGAACAAACATCGGTTTAACTTGAAACTGGTCACCCCAGCCAACAAGCGTAAATTTGAAATCATCGTTGTGGGCAGTGGCTTGGCCGGTGCCTCCTCGGCCGCTACATTGGCTGAATTGGGATACAACGTGAAATGCTTCTGCTATCAGGATAGCCCGCGTCGTGCCCACTCAATCGCCGCGCAGGGTGGCATCAATGCCGCCAAGAATTACCAGAACGACGGCGACTCGGTGTACCGGCTTTTCTACGATACAGTGAAGGGTGGTGACTACCGGTCGCGGGAGGCCAACGTGTATCGGCTTGCTCAGGTCAGCGTGGACATCATCGACCAATGCTCTGCACAAGGGGTACCATTTGCTCGCGAGTATGGTGGCCTTTTGGCTAATAGATCATTTGGAGGAGCGCAAGTCAGCCGCACATTCTATGCACGAGGTCAGACAGGTCAGCAACTGCTGCTCGGTGCTTATTCTGCGCTCAACCGGCAGATCGGATTGGGAAAAGTAAAAATGCACTGTCGTACCGAAATGTTGGATATCGTTTTGGTGAATGGCCACGCCAAAGGTATTGTGGTGCGTGACATGGTCACTGGCAAAATAAGCCGTCACTCGGCACACGCTGTCGTTCTGGCAACCGGTGGTTACGGGAACGCATTTTTTCTTTCAACGAATGCTAAAGGTTGCAACGTCACAGCAACTTTTCGAGCATACAAACGAGGCGCGGCGTTTGCTAACCCCTGCTACACTCAGATTCACCCCACCTGCATACCGGTAAGCGGTTCTCACCAAAGCAAACTCACGTTGATGAGTGAATCGCTACGCAACGACGGCCGGGTCTGGGTGCCTAAAGACAAAAAAGTTGCCGAGAAAATTCGTAAAGGTGAACTGAAACCGAGCGATGTTGCCGAGAAGAATCGCGACTATTATCTGGAGAGTAAATATCCTAGCTTCGGCAACCTCGTGCCCCGTGATTTAGCCTCCCGTAACGCCAAAGAAGTCTGCGATGAAGGACGGGGGGTAGTTGCCTCTGGTTTGGGGGTTTATCTGGATTTCACCGATGCCATCCAGAGAATGGGCGAAAATACCGTCCGCGAACGCTACGGTAATCTTTTCGATATGTATGAAAAGATCACGGGCAACAACGCGTACCAAAACCCAATGACCATTTATCCTGCGGTCCACTACACGATGGGAGGTCTATGGGTGGACTATAACTTGATGAGCAACCTCCCGGGCTTATTTGCCATCGGTGAAGCCAACTTTTCGGATCACGGTGCCAACAGACTCGGTGCCAGTGCGTTGATGCAGGGTCTTGCCGACGGATACTTCGTGCTGCCATACACCATAGGTCAGTATCTTGCTGAAATCGGCGAGGGCGACCGGCCAAGCTTGGATGATCCTGCTTTCATAAGTGTTCAGGACGAAGTCGAATGCAGAATCAATACCATGCTTTCCATAAAAGGCGAACGCACACCGACTTCATTTCACCGTGAGTTGGGACAGATCATGTGGGACAAGTGCGGCATGGAACGCAATAAGACACAACTCCAAGAGGCTATCAAATTAATTCCCCGCTTAAGGCAGGAATTCTGGAGTAATGTAAAGATTCCTGGTGAAAACGCATCTTTGAATCAAAACCTTGAACGTGCCGGACGCGTAGCAGACTTTCTCGAGTTTGGTGAGTTGATGTGCCGCGATGCATTGCAACGCGAAGAATCATGTGGGGGTCACTTTCGGAGTGAGCACCAAACCACCGAAGGTGAAGCAAAACGCAATGACGATGATTTCTCATACGTTAGTGCCTGGGAGTATATGGGCGAAAACAAGAAACCAAAACTCCATAAAGAACCACTCAAGTACGAAGAGGTGAAGATGACTCAGCGGAATTACAAATGAGTCTACGGCTAAGATTCGAAAGTTATGATAACGCGGTTTCGACTTCAGAAATTGCACGTGTGGATGACATACCTAAATCACTGTTGTTCCCTCACACGCGATGAGTGGTACATTGACTAAAAACACCATGAGACCTCACTTGAAGAGATTAACCAATTTGCATGAACAAATGTTGTGCTTGAAAAATTCTCTGGAAGTCAATGACTCCAAAACTCATTTTTTAGATATCTAATGAATTTAAAACTCAAAGTATGGCGCCAAGAGAATGCAGACGATCCCGGCCATTTTGGAATCTACATGGTTCAGGACATCGCTCCGGATATGTCTTTTCTAGAAATGCTCGATTTCGTCAATGAAAACATTATTGCTGATGATGGAGATCCAATCGCATTCGACTCCGATTGCCGTGAAGGTATTTGCGGAGCTTGCTCGATGGTCATCAATGGTGTGCCGCATGGGGGGCAGCAGGGCACCACTGCCTGTCAGCTACACATGCGGCACTTCTGCTCTGGGGACACCGTTACCATCGAGCCATGGCGGGCGACGGCTTTTCCAGTGCATCGGGATTTGATTGTCAATCGCACCTCATTTGACAGGATACAGCAGGCCGGCGGCTTCATCAGCGTGCGCACAGGCAGTGTGCCGGATGCAAACGCTACGCCAGTACCGAAGGAAGATGCCGACCTCGCGATGGATGCCGCCCAGTGCATCGGCTGTGGAGCCTGTGTCGCTGCCTGTAAGAACGCCAGTGCCATGCTCTTCGTGGCAGCCAAGGTGTCGCACTTAAGTCTTGTGCCACAGGGCCAACCCGAACGAGAACGCCGTGCCATAGCAATGGTTAAGCAGATGGACAAGGAAGGATTTGGGAACTGCACCGTTACCGGTGCCTGTGAGGCCGTTTGTCCGAAAGAAATCTCTATCGATTTTATCGGACGCCTGAACCGTGAATACGGCAGGGCAATTCTCAAAAAAGGCAACGCCTGAAAAGCTTCCGCTTGGCCAAATACGGCAGTTACATGATCTCCTGTAGCAGGATGCCCAATAGGTCTGCGATTTTTACTCGGCGCTGTTCCATGCTGTCGCGGTCGCGGAGAGTGACGGTGTTATTGGTTGCGTCACCATTTTCGCCGATCGTGTCGAAGTCAATTGTAACACCGAACGGCGTGCCGACTTCGTCCTGGCGGCGGTAGCGGCGACCAATCGCGCCTGTTTCGTCGTAGAACACAGTCATGTAAGGCTGTAGCATCGCGCGGATTTCCATCGCCTTGGCCACCAGTTCCGGCTTGTTTTTGAGCAGTGGGAACACGCCCACTTTGACTGGCGCGATGCGCGGATGAAAGTGCATCACGACACGGGTCTCGGTCTTGCCTTTTTCGTTGGTGATCTCCTCCTCGTCGTAGGCGTCGCAGATGAACGCCAGCACGGTGCGGTCGGCGCCGGCGGCCGGCTCGATGACGTGCGGCACGAACCGCTCCCGCGTCTCCTCGTCGTGATAGGTGAGGTCCTTGCCGCTACCGGGATATTTCGGTTTGCCATCTTCGCCTTTTTCGACGACGAGTTCGTTGCCTTCGCGGACAAGTTTGCCCTCCATGTGGGAGCGTAGATCGAAGTCGCCGCGATGAGCGATGCCCTCGAGTTCCCCGTACTCGCCCTCCTCACAGAATGGAAACGCATACTCGACGTCAGCGGTGCCAACGGAGTAGTGCGCCAACTCGGCTTGCTCGTGGTCGCGCAGGATGAGCCGTTCTTTGTTGATGCCGAGATCGACATACCACTGGAAACGTCGGTCGCGCCAGAATTGATACCACTCGCGTGACTCGCTCGGGTGGCAGAAAAACTCCATTTCCATTTGCTCAAACTCGCGGGTGCGGAAGGTGAAGTTGCGCGGCGTGATCTCGTTGCGGAAACTCTTGCCCTGTTGCGCGATACCGAAAGGAACTTTCATTCGGCTGCTGTCCACCACGTTGCGGAAATTCACGAACATCCCCTGCGCTGTCTCCGGCCGGAGGAACGCCGTGCTGTCGTCGTTGCGCATCGCGCCGATGTGCGTCTCGAACATGAGGTTGAAATCACGCGGCTCAGTGAGCGTGCCAAGCTCCTTCGCGTCCGGTGCGAGAACTTGCTCCGCTTCGCTGATCGAGGTCAATTCGGTGACCTCGCCGTGCCATGTCAATTTATCAGCGTACTTGGCCTTGAGTTTGAAATACTGCAGCGCCCGCTTGGCAATCTCCTCTTTCGCGTCGCCGTCGGTGATGCAACTGACAAACACCTTTTGGCCGTCGTGCTCCACCCAAGCACCCTTGATATGGTCGTGGCGATAGCGTCGCTTGCTCTCGCGGCAGTCGACCATCATGTCGCTGAACAGGTCGTAGTGGCCGGACGTCTTCCACACACGCGGGTGCATAATGATCGACGACTCGATGCCGGTCATCTGAAACTGCCGTGGCGCGCCTTCCGGTTGCACGCGCTCGTTGTGCGCGGTGACCATGTCGCGCCACCACGCCTCCTTGATGTTGCGCTTGAGCGCGACACCGAGCGGGCCGTAGTCCCACAACCCGTTGAGTCCGCCATAAATTTCTGAAGACTGGAAAATGAATCCGCGCCGCTTGCAGAGCGACACGATTTTTTCCATCCGATCGTTTGATTTGGTCTCGGCCATAAAAAAGGGCGGCATCTTCGCAGAGAAAAGTCCCGTGTCAAGGGAGCGAAAGCCGCTTGGCCGTTTATTTCCGTTGAAAAAGGGCTGGATGTGCTGACAATCCCGGCGTGTTGTTCCGCCCCGGCAGAGTGTTGGCTTTGGTGCTCGCCGTCGGCGCGGCGGTCGTGTTGCTTACCCCGCGTGAGCCACCTCCTGCCCCCGCCCCCAAGCCAAGCCAAGCGGGTGGGCTCGTCGATGAACAGGTGATGCAACAAGTCGCCGTCATTGAGGCCAAGCACCGGCTATGGGACGCCACCGTTTGGGCCGACGAGATGACCGCGCGCCAATACGGCGAAGTGGCGATTCAAATCTGGGACAACCTCCGGGCCGGTGCCGATTTGTTTCAACTGCTCGGTAGCATGCCGTTCCGCGAGATGCAGCTTGGCCAAGCGCACCCGGCGGAGGAGTGGGAGTCGGACATCCGCCGAGTCCGCATGGCCAAGGGCGGGCCGACTTGGTCTGCCGAACAATTCACCCAAGCGCTTGGCCAATGGAAGGCGGCCGGTTGGCAGCTTGGGCAGAGCGAGTGGCGGCATCGCCGGTTCAACCCCCGCACCAACGGAGAGCCGACATCGGTCTTTTGGATTTCGCTGCACCTCGTCAACGACACCTTGGCCAAGCGCGGTATCTTGCGCGGCGACATCACGGTGCAGTGGCAACCAACCGAACTCACGCCGGAGACTTTGGCCGAGCCGGATCGCATCGATCTCACCGGACTCGAGTGGCTTGAGCGCACCGGCGCGCCGGCGTTCAATCTGCCGAGCAGGCAGGACATCCCGCCCAACGCCGGCAACGTTTTTATCGACCCACTCATCCTGTACGACTTCAACGGCGACGGTAAAGTCGAGGTGATCATGGGTTGTAAAAATCGTATTTACCGCAACCTCGGTGAGGGGCGTTTCAAGGCGGAGACGCTCTGTCCGAAGTTCAGCGAAACTGTGTTCAACGTCACGCTTGAAGACTTGTCCGGCGACGGCGTGGTGGACGTTGTCGCTTGCGGGCACGATGGCATTTACCTTATTGAAGGCCAGTCGGATGGGGTGTTCAAAAGTGAGGCCAGAATCGCTTGGCGGGCACCGAAAAAAGTGCTCGACCCGATGGTGATGACCACCGGCGACATCGACGGCGATGGCGATGCGGACCTGTGGTTGTCGCAGTACAAATTGCCTTACGTGAAGGGCCAAATGCCGACGCCGATTTACGACGCCAACGACGGATTCCCCGGCTACCTGCTGCTCAACGACGGCACCGGCCGGTTGACCGCTGCCACCGCTGCCGCCGGGCTGGTAGCCAAGCGCAACCGCCGCTCGTACAGCGCATCGTTCGCGGACATCGACAACGACCGCGACCTGGACCTGGTCGTCGTCAGCGACTTCGCCGGTGTGGATCTTTACCTCAACGACGGCTCGGGCCAGTTCACGGACGCGACCGATCGGCTCGTGAAGAATCATTACGGCTTCGGCATGGCGCACACCTTCGCCGACTACGATGCGGACGGCAAAATGGATTTGCTGATGATAGGGATGAATTCGTGGGCCGTCGAGCGGCTGTTGTCGATGAAGCTCGCGCCGCCGACGCACCGGCACTACACAGAGCGATTGGCCGACCTCACGTTCGGCAACCGGCTTTACTTCGGCGACGGGAATAAATTTGAGCAGCGGCCGATGGGCGATCGCGTGGCCAACACCGGCTGGTCGTGGGGCGCGACGTCGTTCGACGCGGACAACGACGGCGACACCGATCTCTTCATCGCCAACGGCCACAAGAGCCGTGAGTCGGTGAAGGATTACGAGCGGCAGTTTTGGTGCCACGACATTTACCACGGCACTTCCGAGTCGAACCCCGCGATGGAGGTTTACATCAATGGCAGGTCCAGTCGGTTATACGGTGCCGGCCACTCTTACGGTGGCTACGAGAAAAACCGGCTGCTACTCAACCGCGAAAATAAGTCGCTCGATGATGTCGCATTCCTGATGAACGCCTCGCATGAGATCGACTCGCGCAACGTTGCCAGCGGCGATATTGATGGCGACGGGCGGCTTGACCTCATTTTCACCCACTTCTCCGTCTGGCCGGAACCTGAGACGCAGGGGCTCCTGATGGCGCTCAACCTTTGGCCGGGCGACAACCGCTGGGTGGGCTTCCGCTTGGCCCGCAGCGCCGACTGCCCGTCGCTCAACGGAACCAAGATCCGCCTCCGAGCCGGGGGGCGCGACCAGTGGCGCGTCATCGTCAACGGCGACTCGTACCGCTCACAGCACGCGCCGATCGCCCACTTCGGCCTTGGCCAAGCGGCGGCGGAGTTCGTCGAAATCCACTGGCCAAACGGCCAAACCACGCGTATCGACGAGCCGCCGCACGGGCAGTATCACGCCGTGCAGGCCGTCACGGCTCCGGCCGAATAAACCACTCGGCCACGGTGTCGGCGAAGCGCATTCCCTGCCGCGTGAGGTGGAATCGATCGTCGCTGCGGACGCCCCAGTCGGATTCGACCGCCCGCTGCATGTCGGCGACCCACCCGGCGCGCAGGTCGTGGCCGGTGGCTTGCTCGAACAACTTGAACGGCCAACCGGCATTCATCCGCAAACCAAACGCCGCCGTTTCGCCGGCGCTGGCCAGGGGGGAAAGTTGCTCGACCGACTCGTGCGCCCGTTGACCAAGCGCAAGCTGTTCGCAGTAGCGCTCGGTGTTGGCGATGTTGCGGATGCGGCGGCCATCGACGTAACCGGACGCGCTTGGCCCAAGCGCCTGGCACGCGCCGCCGCGCCAGTAGTTGACGTTGTGCTGGCAGGCGCGCGATGGCAGCTCGGCGCTTGGCTCGCCGTCGTGCCGCGCGAAGTTGGCCACCTCGTACTGCGCGAAGCTGGCAGCGGCGGCGGTGTCGATCAGTTCGTCGTACATCGCGCAGGCCAGTGATTCATCGACGTCGAACTCGCCGGCTTGCAACTGCTCGTAGAGAGGCGTGTCCTCCTCGTAGATCACCTCGTAGCAGGAGAGGTGCTCGCTGCCCATCGCGATCGTCTCGGCCATGGTGGCTTTCCAAATGTCCATCGTCTGGCCGGGGATGGCGAACATGAGGTCGAGGTTGATGTTGTCGAGACCGGCGGCGCGCAGGCGGTCGAACGACTTGAACACCATCTCGCGCGAGTGAATGCGGCCAAGCTTGTTGAGCAGCCCCTCGTCGAGCGACTGCACGCCCATCGAGATGCGGTTCACGCCGTGCTCGCGAAGGAGCTTGGCCTTCTCCGTCGAGACGGTGGCGGGGTTGCACTCGACGGTCCACTCGTCGGCACCGAGCAGGTCGAGCCGCTCCATCGCCACGAGGACGCGTCGCCATTGAGCCGTGCTGAGCAGTGACGGTGTGCCGCCACCGAAGAAAATCGTACGGGGCTTGAGCGACGAGGCGACCAGCTCCATCTCGCGAATCAGCGCATCGACGTAGCGGTTCATTTGCTCGCCGCTGGAGAGCTCGGAGAAAAAAGCACAGTACTCGCACTTGGCCGCGCAGAACGGCACGTGCACGTACAAGCTTTGAACAGAACTGGAAATTGCGCTCATAAAAAGCGCGGGAAATCAGGAGGCTTTGCGCTTCCGGGTGTAATCAATGGCCGAGACCACAGCGGCCCCAATAGCGAAGATGACAGCGGCCGTCCCCACGCCGATGCCGACGCCGATGCCCATCTCCGTGTACATCGCCATCAGATCAATTTCCATACCCAAACTCTTGGCGCCAAACACGCCTGCAGCCAGAATACCTATGAGAACACCCCAAAACATAATTCACCCGGCAATCCGCCGGACGGGCAACATAACCTCCCTTGACCCGCCGGGCCAAGCGGTTTTTTAGTTTAATTTTCTATTTATTTGTTTTTGTTCCATAATTTGTTATTATATCTAAGCGGCCACGCGTACTTTGGCTATCACAGTATTTTTATGGATTACTCACAGTTTCCCCCGTTCAGTCTCTCTCGCCTATTGCGCAACACCTTCCGTCCCAAGCCGGGCGAGCGCATCTGCATCCTGATCGACCTTCCCGACCTCGGCTTGGCCAAGGACTGGGCGTTCCTCGGCGACGAAAAATTCTCCATCCAGCGCCACGCGCATGATTCTTTTTACAGGGTGCTGCACGACAGCGTGATGGCTGAGCTTGACCTGAGCGGCGGCGAGTTTTTTGCCTACGACGAAACCGGCGGTAGCAATCTCGATCTGCCGGATCGCGCCGTCGCGCCGGACGGAACCGAGCTGAGCCTCGAGCGAGATGTTTATCCCAACTACGACATCATCCTCTGCATCTCGACGCATTCCGCCACCGCACCGCTGACCGCCTTGGCCAAGCGTCACGGTTTTCGAGGGGCGACGCTGCACGGCGTGAACGACATCATTCTCCGCAGCGGCCTCGCCGTGGATTACAACGAAGTCAGCCTTGTCACCGAGAAGCTCCGTCTTGCGCTGACCCGGGCCGATTTTTTTGAAATTGATTTCAAACTCGGTGACGACACGCACACGCTCCGGCTCGAGTGCGACCGACAGGAGGCGCAGAAGAGCCACGGCATTTGTCTCGCCGACGAGCCGGACGTCGCCAACCTTCCCGCAGGCGAGGTGTACTTCGTGCCGACCGGCGGCAACGGCGCGTTCCCGATGCAGTACGCCGCTGGCACGCTTGGCCTGCAGCAGGTCACCGGCGGCCGCATCACCTGCGCCACGCTGATCCGCGGTGACCAAGCGGTTATCGACGCGCACAACGCCAAACTGGCCAACGACCCGGTCACCGGCGAACTCGGTGAGTTGGGCTTCGGCACGCAGGTGCTGCCGGTGTCCGGTCGCGACATTCAGGACGAGAAAATCCTCGGCACGATGCACGTCGCCACCGGCCGCAGCGATCACCTCGGCGGCGACCTGACGCCCGACAAGTTCGCGAAGGCCCAAAACGCCACGCACGACGACATCCTTTTTTCGCCGAGCAAAACCCCCGACATCACCGTCTCCGAAGTCCGCATGCAGCGCGACGGCGGGTCGATCGTCGTGCTCGAGAATTACCAGCCGGCCGAGCACCTCCTCCGGTCGATCGGCTGAGATGAGTTTACTTTCGCCGAAAGCTACTTACCCTTCGCCTCTCACGTCATGCGTTTACTCATTTGCATTCTCACATTGGCCGGCTTCTCCGCCGGGGAACTCACCGCAGCGGACAAAAAACCGCTGCGCGCTCTGCTGATCACCGGCGGTTGCTGCCACGATTACGCCACGCAAAAGGATCTGCTCAAGCAGGGGCTTGAGGCGCGGGTCAATGTCGTTGTCGATCACGTGCACTCGCCCGATAAGAGCACCAAACCGCCGTTGGCCATTTTCGGCAACCCGGACTACGCCAAGGGCTACGACGTGGTGATCCACGACGAATGCGCCGCCGCGCAGACCGATCCCAAGATCATCGCCGGCGTGCTCGCGCCTCACCGCAGCGGCATCCCCGGCGTGAACCTTCACTGCGCCATGCACTCGTACCGTTTCGGTGACTTCCGCAAACCGGTCAAGGCCGGCGCGGCCAACGCCAAGTGGTTCGAGTACATCGGCGTGCAGTCCACCGGCCACGGCCCGAAGAAGCCGATCTCGATCTCGTTTGAGCACAACGTGCCGTTCATCACCAAGGGAATCAAAGATTGGACGACCGGAAACGAGGAACTCTACAACAACGTACAGGTGCTCCCCACCTCCAAGGTTGTCGCGCGCGGCACGCAGGGCAAAAGCAAGGCCGTCGTCGCGTGGACGAATGACTACAATGGCGTCCGTGTATTCAGCACCTCACTTGGCCACAACAACTTCACCGTCGCCGATTCACGCTACCTCGACTTCGTCGCCCGCGGACTGCTCTGGGCCGTCAAGAGCGAGGATGCGCCGATCAAAAAGGCTGGTAAATAACGCGATGGTCGGAGGTTTTTACGAGACCGCCAAGGCGCTCTCCGAGTACCTGCTATTTCACTACGGCAAACCGGAGGAGGTGTTGCCATGGGACTTCGGACCAAGCGACGCGCTCGACTACCCCGCCCGCTGCGTCAGCGAATGCGTCGCCGCCGACCGGCTCGCGGCCAACGCCCGCGCGCTCGACCTCGGCTGCGCCGTCGGCCGCTCGACCTTCGAACTCGCCAGGCACTGCGCGGAAGCTACCGGCATCGACTTGTCCGAAAACTTCATTGCGGTTGCCGAGCAACTCCAGCGCGACGGCCAAGTTGACTACTCGTTCGCCGTCGAGGGCGACCTTGGCCAAGCGGCCGTTGCCGAGGTGCCAAGCGGCATCGACCGCTCGCGCGTGAGTTTCGAGCAGGGCGACGCCACGTTTTTGCGGGATGGCCTTGGCCAATTCGACGTTGTGCTGATGGCCAACCTCATCGATCGCCTGCCGTGCCCGGCCAAATGCCTCGAGCAACTCCCCAACCTCGTCGCCGCCGGGGGCCAACTTATCATCGCCTCACCCTGCACTTGGCTTGAGGAATACACGCCCAAGGCCGAGTGGCTCGGCGGCCAAGCAAAGCAAACCCTCGACACCCTCCGCGACCTCCTCTCACCCGCCTTCACGCTGGACGGCGAATGGAACCTCCCATTCCTCATCCGCGAGCACGCCCGCAAATACCAGTGGAGCATCGCCCAAGCCACCCGCTGGCTCCGGCAGTAAACGCACTCCAAATGAGACCTTGCTCCGGTGGGGGGATTAGGCAACGCTACAGCGCCGATAATTCAGTTCACCATGCACAAACTCGCTTCTGTATTTTTGTTTATCGGCTTGGCTAACGGCTTGGCTGCCGAAACCAAGTTTGCCCCGACCGACTGGCCGAACTGGCGCGGACTCACCTCCGACGGCCAAGCGCCGCTCGTCGACGGGTTGCCGACGGAGTGGAGTGAGACGAAAAATGTGGTCTGGAAAACGCCGATCCCGGGCAGGGGCCACAGCACGCCGACGGTGGTGGGCGAGCGCATTTATCTCGCCACGGCGGATGAGGACGAAATGTTTCAGGCGGTGCTCTGCATCGACAAGGCCGACGGCAAGGTGGTTTGGCAAACGAAGGTGCACGAGGGGCAGTTCGCGATCGGTCTGAACAAGCACGCCTCGCACGCGGGCACGGTGGTGGTGCATGACGGCGAGCGACTATACGTCAATTTCGTGATCGGCAATCAGGCGTTCGCCTCTGCAATTGGCCTCGACGGCAAGATTCTTTGGCAGAAGCCGATTGGCAAATACAAGGTGCACCAAGGGTACGGCAGTTCGCCGATGGTGTATCGCGACATCGTCGTTGTGAAGGCCGACACTAAAATCGGTGGCGCAATCATTGGACTGGATAAAAAAACCGGTCGCGAAATCTGGCGGCGGGAACGTCCGAAAATCCCGAACTACACCACGCCGGTGGTCGTCGAGGCAGCAGGCCGGCTTCAGATGGTTTTTTGCGGTTGCGAGCTGATCACGAGTCTCGATCCGCTCACGGGTGAAAAACTGTGGGAAGTGCCCGGTTCCACACAGGAGTGCGTCTCTACGCTGGTCACTGACGGCACGCATATTTTTGTCAGCGGTGGCTGGCCGAAGAATCACACTACGGCGATTGTCGCCGACGGCTCCGGCAAGGTGGCCTGGCAAAACACAGCCCGCGTTTACGTGCCGTCGATGCTGATCCGAGACGGTTTTCTCTACGTGACGATGGACGCCGGCTTTGCGATCTGCTGGGATGCCAAAACCGGCAGACCGCAGTGGAAGGAGCGGCTCGGCGGTAAATTTTTCACTTCTCCGGTGATGGCAGGAAACCGGATTTACGGAACGAACCTCGACGGCAAGACGTTTGTCTTTGAAGCCAATCCTGACGAGTTCAAGCCGATCGCCATCAACCAGCTTGGCGACGAGGTGTACGCCTCGCCGGTCGTCAGTGGCAACCGGCTCTACCTTCGCGTCGCGTTCAAGGACGGCGAGCGCCGAGAATTTCTCTACGCCATCGGCGGCAAGTGATCCTGCGTTTGCCTAAGCGCTTCCGGCCAGTCAATCCGCGCCGAATACTTTTGCTGAGTTTGCCAACAAAACAGGCCGAGCTTGGATGCCCGGCCTGTTTGA
>JABGZB010000357.1 GCA_018674955.1 Verrucomicrobiota bacterium
CAAAACCGCCATGGTCGGCAAGTGGCACATGGGGCATCTGCCCAGGCACCTGCCGATCACGCAGGGCTTCGACTCATACTACGGCATCCCGTACTCGAACGACATGGACCGCGACCCGTCAGTGAAGGGCAACTGGGTGACGACCGGAAAGACATCACCGTGGTCGGTTTACAAGGTGCCGTTGCTGCGAAATGCCGAGGAGATCGAGCGACCTGTGAATCAAACCACCATCACGCGCCGCTATACGCAGGAGGCGGTCAAATTCATAAAGGACAACAAGGAGAATCCATTCTTTTTATACCTCGCGCACTCGATGCCGCACATTCCGCTGTACCGATCCAAGAAGTTTGAGGGCAAAAGCCTGAACGGGATTTATGGCGACGTGATCTCGGAGATCGACTGGTCGGTCGGCCAGGTGTTGAACACGTTGCGCAAACAGAAGCTCGATAAAAAAACGATCGTGCTGTTCACGTCGGACAACGGGCCGTGGGAGGTTTTCAAGACGCACGGTGGCTCGGCCGGTTTGCTGCGAGGGGCCAAGGGCGGCACCCGCGAAGGCGGCATGCGCGAGCCGGCGATTTTCTGGGGGCCGGGCAACGTGAAGCCGGGCGTGGTGCAGGAAATGGGCAGCACGCTCGACGTGTTGCCGACGTTTGCCAGTCTGGCTGGGGTCAAGTCGCCGGATGACCGCGCGATCGATGGCTACGACTTGAGCGATGTGTTGCTCAATCGCAGCAAGAGTCCGCGCAAGGGGATATTTTACTTCGGCGGCGCACAGTTGAGCGCGGTGCGTTCCGGCAACTACAAGGCGCAGTTCCGCGAGGAGAACGGCATCAACCCCAAGCCGTTGGCCAAGCCGGAACTGTATCACTTGGGCGAAGATCCATCTGAGAAATACGACCTCGCCGACAAGCATCCTGACATCGTCGAGCGCTTGGCCAAGCTGGGCGAAAAACTCCAAGCCAGCGTCAAGGCAGTGCCCGACCAGCTCGTCCCCCGGATTGGCAAATAGTTTTCTGGCTGGCCCAAGCCAACGCGAAAAATGATGCACGCCAGATTAAAGTCAAAGATTGCCTTCTTATGCCTGATGCTTGCCGCTTGGTTTGTTGTTTTAGTTCAAGCGGCCCCCAAACTTTCGCTTTCCGATTCTTCATACGAAATGGGTGAACCGATTGTCGTAAGCTTTTCCGGTGCGACCAAAAACAGTAAGGATTGGATCGGCCTTTTTAAGAAGGGGAGAAAACCGAATCGAAACAACGCCGGAACGTGGTTTTACGTTGATGGCACGACGGTGGGTTATGTTGGTCTGGCTTCCGGTTCGTTGAGTTTTCCCGAGAGTGTGCTTTCCAAAGAGGATGCTAAAAAGACGCTTACCGATCTTTGGAGCAAGCACAAAAGTTTGCTCCGCAAAGAGCGTACGGAGGAAATCAATGCCAAAAAAATTACCATCGGAGGCAAAACTTTGCGTTATGCTCAAAAAGTTTTTGGCAGAGCACCCATGGAAGGGCGATCACTCTGGATTTCCCTGCATGGTGGCGGCAGTGCTCCGGCCTCGGTAAACGATCAGCAGTGGCAAAACCAAATTCAACTCTATCAACCGAAGGAAGGGTATTATGTTGCGCCTCGGGCTCCGACGGACAGTTGGAACATGTGGTTTCAGCCGCATATCACTCCGTTGTTCGACCGGTTGATCGAAAACTTCGTGGTGAAAAATCGGGTGAATCCCAACAAGGTTTTCGTCATGGGCTACTCTGCGGGAGGCGACGGGGTTTACCAGATTGGGCCGAGGATGGCGGATCGGTGGGCTGCGGCATCAATGATGGCCGGGCATCCGAACGACGCTCAACCGGACAATCTTCGAAACATCGGTTTTGGGTTGTTCATGGGGGGCAACGATTCGTCATATAACCGGAACGGCATGGCGGAAAAGTGGAAGGGCTTGCTGTCGAAACTCAAGAAGGGAGATCCTGGTGGATACGATCACAGGGTGCGGATTTATCCCGACTTGGGGCATTGGATGCAGTTGAAGGATGCCGAGTCGCTCCCGTGGATGGCCAAGTTCACGCGTAACCCCTGGCCGGACAAAGTGATTTGGAGGCAGGACAGCGTCACCCAGACCCGCTTCTATTGGCTGGGCGTTTCGAAAAGCGACCACGTAAACGGTCGGCGTATCGAGGCGACCGTCAAGGGCCAAACAATCAGCCTGACAGCCAAGCAGACGAGCCGGGTCAAGGTGCGATTGTCCGATGAGTTGGTGGACTTGGACCGGAGTCTGGTGGTGAAGTTGAACGGGAAACAAAAGTTCAGCGGAAAGGTTGACCGGCTGAAAAGCCAGATGAGTGTATCATTGTCGGAACGCGTGGACCACACTTCCGCCCCATCCGCGACGATCACTGTTGGCAAGGATTCAAACGTCCGGGTGAACGGCAAATTGATCGGAGAGAATTTTTTAGATGCCGGGAATTACAGGGCAGTATTGTTTGGGGATGACTCGTACAAGGAACTTGCCTCGGTTGAATTTCAAATCACCACCCCCAAACCCAAATTGAGGGGAATCCGAAATGCGGACGGAACGTTAACGCTTACTTTTGAGGGGGAACTCGAATATGCGCCAACCGTGAATGGGCCGTGGCGAAAATTGAACTCGAAGAGCCCCAAAACATTTTCGCCCACGAGCAGGAAACGGTTTTTCAGGGCAGCGAATTAAGTTGGCTGCTGGCCAGTCACCGAAACGCCCGGAGGGATTTTTCGGTGCGGATGTAAAGTGTGTTTTTGTCGATGGCAGGCGTGACGAACACCGGATCCATCAGATTGTGCTGGTGCGTGATTTCAAACTGCCTGTCCGCTTTCACGACCGTGATGACGCCGAGATTTGAGGCGAGGTAAACATGGTTGTTTGCAGCGACGGGGGAGGCGCTGTATTGGCCGGGTGCGTTGAGGCGTTCGCGGTAGAGCAGCTTTCCGTTGGTGGCATCGACTGTTGAGAGGAGGCCACCGTTGCGAACCATGTAAATTAGGTTGTCGTAGAGCAGCGGCGAGGGGATCTCGGGGATGCTGCGGTTCAGTTCCCACTTCAAGTGCGTGTCGGTGATGTCGCCCTGGCCCCCGGGGCGTATGGCGATGAGCAACGGCTTGCCGCGGCCGCCGCGCATATTCGACATGAATTCCTCCTTGGTCCAAAACTTGTCCCGGTTGCGGTCGGTGCCGCGGAAGATTCCCTCGAGCCGTTCCTGTCGCCTGCGTTTGTCTTTGGGCAGCGGGATGCCGAAACCTGGATGGCCGGGTGGCAGTTCGGGCCGGATGGGAAAAGTGAAGTGCCCCGTCATTTCCTTTCGTTCAATTTTTCCGTCGCCATTCTGATCAAAACGAATGACGGCCTCCCAAAACGGCAACGGATCGGGCTGGATGTCCGCACCACCACCGAGTTTCGAGGAGGAGACGTAAAGAACGTTATTGCCGGCGACCGGTGTTGAAATGGTCTCACGGGAGAAGCCCGGGACAAACCATTTCTGTGCACCGGTTTTCATGTCGTAACCGCTCACGCGGCTGTTGCCCAGGACGATGAGTTCGGTGCCGCGGTCATGTTTCCAAATCATCGGAGTGGACCAACCGCTGCGATGAAATGGGCGGGGAATTTCCCAGGCGACATCGCCGTTGGTTTTGTCGTAGGCGACGATTTTAGACTGGCTCAATCGGCTGCCGGGGAGATTCGTGTCATTGTCCAAAACCATGATGAGATGTTCGCCGTGGACGATCGGGGAGGTGGACATGCCGTAAAGTGTCTTGGGCGTGGGGATCGGTTTTTTCCAAAGTTCCCTGCCGTCGAGGTTGTAGCAGAGCAGTCCGTATGAACCGAAGTAAGCAAACACTCGGTCATCATCAACGAGCATTGAGGGGACAGCGGGGTGGCTGGCTTTGTGGACCTTTTCGAGTTCGACCTTCGGCGCCTGGTTTTGCCAGGCGATTTTGCCGTCGGCTTTGTTGATTGCGATGGTGACGAGCCTGCCCTTGGCCAAGCCGGTGAGGAAAAGGCGCTTACCCGAAAGCACGGGCGAGGACAGGCCGGGTGGCAGAGCCGCCTTCCAAGCCAGTTGGGCGTCGTCGAGTTTGATCGGAGGCCTGCTGTCCTTCGCCACGCCGGAGCCGTTCGGGCCCCGGAATTGGTTCCAACTATCCGAATGCGCCTGGCCAAGCGCACTTGCAAAAGCGATTACAAGAATGAGGGCTGTCGGTTTCATTCGGCGCGGGGAACCGAAAACAGAATTGCGGCGAAGTGTAAGCGGGAACACGGGACGATTTAGCGGCGGGGCATGTTGGGTTCGCGGTTGAGGGCGTAGCCCCGGTACCAGGTTTGATCCCACAAGCCGCGCAGCGTGACTTTGGCCACATGACCATCGGCGAAGCCTGCGTTGATGGCGAAGTGATGGCGATTGACGAAGAAACGGCGCATGCCGTTGTCGGAATGCGAGCCGGAATAGTCTGGCGGGGGCGCGTTGTCGGGGCGGGGCCACGAGTCCACCCAGTTGCCATCGCCGTAAATGGGAACCTCGGAGGTGGCGTTGGAGAACTGCTGCCAGTATTTCTTTTTTTCATCACTGGTCGTTGGTGCGTAGTAGCTGCCGTTCGGATCCTGCATAAATGAGTTGATGGCGTAGCTCCCCTCGGCGTACGAGTTGCCGAAGTTGCCCCACCAGTACGCCCAGCTCGTCTTGTTGTCGCCGCGCGGCAGGCCGGCCTTGGTTCCCTTCGATCGGGTTTTGACTGCCGGGCAAATGATCGTTTTCATCGAGCCGTTGTAGGCGGCTTGCGGGTCCTTGACGTAACGCTTGTCGCCGAGGTACGGCGCGATGGCGTGAAACCAGTACGGCTTGGACGGGCCAAGCACCTGCAGCATCCGGCCGTCGTGGTCGTCGCAGTAGTAGATCGTGCCCAGCGTGATCTGCCGGAGGTTGGACTGGCAGGCGGCGCTGGAGGCCTGCTCCTTGGCCTTGGCCAGGGCCGGCAGCAACATGGCCGCTAGGATGGCGATGATGGCGATGACCACCAGCAACTCGATCAATGTGAACCCGGTTTCGCGCCGCTTCATGCGGCGATTAAGTGCGCGTGGCCAAGCGGCGTCAATGCGTAAACTAGCCGATCGGGAGACTTTTTGTAACTTTCGGGCTTGGCCGGCGTTTAAGCCTCCAGTCACCGACAACGATTGGCAGACTTAACAAACTAACAAACGAAAGGAAATAACATGAAAATCAAGATCATCAATAGCCTCGCCGCCGCCGCACTGCTCACCGGCAGCCTCGGCGTGCTACAGGCCGAGAAAGCAAAGTCAACCGACGCCAAGCCGGCCAAGGCGAAAGCCGCGAAGAAAAGCGGCCGGCCTTCACAACGTGCGGCCTTCATTAAACGGTTCGACAAGGACGGCGACGGCAAACTGAACGAGGCCGAGCGGAAAGCCGCAGGTGCCGCCCGCAAGGCACAGGGTGCGCGCCAGAGCGACAGGGTCAGCGACAAGGCCCGTCCCAACTCCGGCGGGCGCGAAGGCTACGCAGCCG
>JABGZB010000036.1 GCA_018674955.1 Verrucomicrobiota bacterium
AAGGTGACCTATGTCACTGCCGTGGGTACATTCATGAAAGGTCCACCGTTTGGCGGCAACAAAGTTCCAGTGCCAAACAGTGGCTTGCTCGGTGCAATCGTCGAGGGAAAACAGGGTGCCGTCTTCATCAAAGCCACCGGCCCCAAGGCCATCGTCAAATCCACTGAAAATGACTTGAAGGCGATGGTCTCAAAGTCGCTAAAGAAGTAGCGTGCCTCTGAGGCATCAGCCACTGCCTTGACACTTGGCCAAGCGTT
Source organism: Verrucomicrobiota bacterium (assembly GCA_018674955.1). Classification (GTDB taxonomy): domain Bacteria; phylum Verrucomicrobiota; class Verrucomicrobiia; order Limisphaerales; family UBA1096; genus UBA1096. Next base: position 258 of record JABGZB010000036.1, read on the forward strand.
AGGCCAGGAGGCCTTTGACGACGTCGCCGTGGACGTCGGTCAGGCGATAGTGGCGACCTTGAAATTTGAAGGTCAGCTTTTCGTGGTCGATCCCGAGGCAGTGCAGCATGGTCGCGTGCAGGTCGTAGACCGGCACCGGATTTTCGACGACGTTGAATGAGAACTCGTCGGTCGTCCCGTAGGTAGTACCACCCTTGAGGCCACCGCCGGCCAACCACATGCTGAAGCAGCGCGGATGATGATCGCGCCCGTAGCGATCCATGTTCAGCCCACCTTGAGCGTAGACGGTTCGACCAAATTCCCCTCCCCAGATGATGAGCGTCTCGTCTAGCATGCCGCGCTGCTTGAGGTCGGCGATTAGTGCGGCGGAGGGCTGGTCGATGTCGCTGCATTGCAACGGCAGGTCGCGAGGGGTGTCGCTGTGGTGATCCCACCCGCGATGGTACAACTGGATGAAGCGCACGCCGCGCTCGGCCAGACGCCGCGCCAACAGGCAATTTGCCGCAAACGTCCCCGGCTTGCGGGCGTTCTCGCCATACATCGCGAAAGTGCTTTCCGGCTCGGACTGGGTGTCCATTAACTCCGGCACGGAGGTCTGCATGCGGTAGGCCATTTCGGCCTGTTGGATACGAGTCACGATCTCGGGATCTCCCAACCGCTCGTGGTGCGCCCTGTTCAGCGCTTGGCCAAGGTCAAGCATCCGACGGCGGCGCCTGGCCGAGATACCCTTCGGGTTGGCGAGGTACAACACCGGATCACCGATGGAACGAAACTGCACGCCCTGATGTTCGGACGGCAGGAAGCCGCTGCCCCAAAGCCGCGCATAAAGTGCCTGCGAATTGCGCTTGGCACTGCCTTGCGAAAGCATCACGACGAACGCCGGCAGGTCGGCATTCTCGCTACCAAGCCCGTAGCTCGCCCACGCGCCCGCACTGGGTCGACCGGCCTGTTGAAAGCCGGTTTGAAAAAACGTGACCGCGGGGTCGTGGTTGATTGCCTGCGTTTGCATGGAGCGCACGACGGCAATCTCGTCCGCGACCTGCCCGAGATACGGCAGCGATTCCCCCAACTCGACGCCACTTTGGCCGTGGCGTTTGAAGTTGAAAACCGATTTGCAGATTCGCTTGTCCTTCTGCCCTGACGTCATCCCGGTGAGGCGTTGCCCCTGAAAAAACGACGGATCAAGCGGCTCTCCATGGCGACGAACCACCTCCGGCTTGTTATCGAACAACTCGAATTGAGACGGCGCTCCGTTTTGGAACAGGTAAATCACCCGCTTGGCCTTGGGCGCGAAGTTGGGAAAACCGGGCAGGCCTCCCATGCGGTCGGCTGTCGGTGCCGCGAGCAATCCCGGGTTGAGCAGCGATGCCAATGCCGCCGAGCCGATGCCAGCGCTGGCTCGGCCGAGAAATTGCCGGCGGGTTTCGAAGAGAGCGGCGTTTTGTTCGGTGGTCATCTCAGTTTCGGGTGATCGCTTCGTCGGTGCAAAACACGGCGTTGGCCAAGGAGGCGAAGGCAGCCAACTCAGTCAAGTCGAGCGACTTGTCGTAAGCAGACTCGCCGACAGTCATCAGTTCCGCAGCCCCAGCCGGTTCTGCGCGAAAGCCCGCGAGCAAATCGTCCAGCGTCCCGAGTAGCAAACGCTGCTCCTCCGGCGTGGGTTGGCGACCGCAGATCAAACGGTGCAACAGCTCAACGCGAGTGACGTTCGACTGGGCCTCCCGTAAAACACGCTCGGCCAGTTTGCGCGACGCCTCGACGAAAGTCGGATCGTTCATCAGCACCAGCGCCGCAAGCGGTGTATTTGTGCTTGGGCGCTTGAGCACGCAGACCTCGCGCGAGGGCGCGTCGAACACCTGCATGTTCGGCGGTGGCACCGATCGTTTCCAGTAGGTGTACATGCTTCGACGGTAAAGTTTTTCGCCGTGATCCTGTTGAAAACGCGGCACGTTGGTGAACACCACTTCACCCCACAGGCCCGGCGGCTGGTACGGTTTCACGCTTTCGCCCCCAATGTGATCCACCAGCAAACCGCTGGCCGACAGCGCATGGTCACGAATCATTTCCGCCGGGAGTCGAAAGCGCGGTCCACGGGCGTACAGCCTGTTTTCCGGATCAACCTCCAACAGTCTCGGGGTGATTCGCGACGACTGCCGATAGGTCGCGGACAGCACGATCCGTTTGTGCATCGCCTTCAGGTTCCAGTCGGTGCGCTGGAATTCCGTGGCCAACCAATCGAGCAAACCGGGATGCGTCGGCCACTCGCCCTGCGCGCCGAAATCCTCCACCGACTTCACGATGCCGGTACCAAAGTGCATCTGCCAAAGGCGGTTCACCGTGACGCGCGCCGTCAGCGGGTTTGTCTCGCTCGCCAGCCACTTGGCCAAGCCTAGCCGGTTGCGGGGGATGTCGGCCGGCCATTGGCCAAGCGCGCCCGGCAGGCCAACGCCTACCTCAATCTCGCTGGGTTGATCATACTGCCCGCGCGCGAGCACGAACGTCTTTCGCGGCGGGGTTAACTCGCCCATGATCATCGTGGTCGGCACTTCACCCTCGAGCTTGGCCAAGCGGTCCCGGACGGCATTGAGTCGTTTTTCCGTAGCCGACTTTTGGCGTGCGACCAGACCGGCTTTATCCCAATAAACCGTGCCGTGAAACTGAGTGAACGCCCATCCCGTGACCTGTGCCCCGGCACTCAAACCAACCGACTTGGCCGAGACCTCAAGCCGTACCCACTCGCCCGGTTTCGGCAATGGCCCAAGCTTCCGTCGGCTCGCGGTGTTCGGCTGGCCCCAACCGATTTTGTCCTCTCCCCAAAAGGCGCGATGCTCCCAGCTCTTTCCATCGTTCCACTGCAACATGATCTGTTTGGGTGGATTTTTTGGATCCAAAAAAACATACGTGAAAAACCGCGTATTGTCGTCGATGCGAAGACCACTCTTCGCGTTTTGGACGAGGTGCTGCCCACGACCTTCGCTACTCCGGCGATGCGATTTTTGGCCACTGAAAACCGGATGCTCCGGCTGGCTAACAAACTCAAACTTGGCCACTCCTCCGCCATTGCCCACCGCATCGACACCCTCCGGCAACGCATCGTCGATCCATACGAACTCCGTCAATTCCACCGACGGCGCCTCGGCGTCTGCCGCGATCTTGAGTTGCGCCTCCTGTGCACGGAGTTCCGCCAGCAACTCCCGCTGCAACGCGGTCGGTGCCTTGAGGAACGGCTTGTCCGCCAGCTTGTCCGCGTTGCCCACGTGTGCGCTCTCCGGCACGTTGTTGAACAGCGCGTAAAACTCGTAAAATTCCTTCTGCGAAATCGGGTCATATTTATGGTCGTGACAGCGGGCACATCCGAACGTCAGCCCAAGGAACACCGCTGAGGTGGTTTCCACACGATCCACCACCGTCTCGACTCGGTACTCCTCGTCTATCACTCCGCCCTCGCTCTGGATGGAGTGGTTGCGGTTGAAGCCGGTGGCCACTTTTTGCGCGAGCGTGGCCCCGGGCAAATGATCGCCAGCTAACTGTTCGGCTGCAAATTGATCGAACGGCATGTTGTCGTTGAATGCGCGAATCACCCAGTCGCGCCACGGCCACATCACGCGGCGACGGTCAAGGCTGTACCCGTGAGAGTCGGCGTAGCGCGCGGCGTCGAGCCAGTCGAGCGCCATACGTTCGCCGTAACGAGGCGAGGCCAGCAGCTGGTCGACGACCCTCTCGTACGCGCGCGGTGACGCGTCGGCGAGAAAGGCATCAATCTCGCGCGGAGTCGGCGGTAGACCGGTGAGGTCGAAGCTCACCCGCCGAAGCAGCGTCTCCCTGTCCGCACGCGGCGAGGGTTGCAGCCCGGCCCGCTGCAGCTTGGCCAGGACGAATCGGTCAATCGCGCCGCTTGGCCAGGCGGAATTGTTGGCCGGAGGAATTGTTGGCCGATTGGTCGAGATGAACGCCCAATGTTTCTCCCACTTGGCGCCCTGTGAAATCCACGCGCGAAGTGTCTCGATGTCGCTTGACGTCAACGCCCGGCCGGAATCCAACGGTGGCATCCGCTCCTCCGGATCGGCGTGGG
>JABGZB010000358.1 GCA_018674955.1 Verrucomicrobiota bacterium
GGTAAAACCAGATCGTCCAGTCGATGGCCGGGATTTTGTAGTCGAGGAAGCGGCCTTCGCTGTCGCGAAAAAACGACTTCGGATCCCACACCGTGCGATCGTCCTGCTGCGAAACCTTGAGCGTGTCCCGCTGGTCGATGATTTCCGCGCTGATCGGTGTGTGATGCGCCCAAGCCGCCATTCGGTTGATGACGATGTACGGGCTGATGAGCAGCATCACCCAGAACAACAGCAGCGCCGGGAAGAGCATCCCGTTGGCCTTGTGGCGCAACCGCCAAACCGGCCGCCAAAGACGCCAAAACCGTGCCCCGAACGGGATGGTTGATCGATCGGTCACTAGAGATTCAGCGCTTGGTCAAGCGGCCTGCTTCGCGTTGGCCGCTGCCTTTTTTGCCTTGGTCGCCGAGTTCTTCGCGCATCGCCTGGCCAAGCGACTTCAGCTTGGCCAACACCTTCGGATGCTGGGCCTTCACGTCCGTCGTTTCGCCGACGTCCTTCTCGAGATTGAACAACGACAGGCCGATCTTGGCCTGGGTGTAAGCCGTTGGGATGCCGTCCTTGCCGCCGGGCTGGCCGGCCATGGTGCGGTAGCCGTGCGGAAAGTGGAGCTTCCATTTGCCGGAGCGAACGGCCTGCAACTGTTTGCCATAATAAAAATAGTATGCCTCCTGCGGGCTTTGGTCGCTGGTGCCCTTGACGAGGTTCACAATGCTTTTGCCGTCGATTTTATGGTTCGGCAGCTTGGCCCCGATCAACTCGGAGACGGTCGGCAAAATGTCGATGGTCATCGCGGGCGTGTTGCAGACGCTGCCGGCTGGGATGGTGCCGGGCCACCACATCAGCGTGCTCTCGCGGCAGCCGCCGTCGAACATCGTGCCCTTGCCCTCGCGCAGCGGCGCGGCCGAGCCGGCGTGGTCGCCGTAGCTGAGCCACGGGCCGTTGTCGGCGGTGAAAATGACAAGCGTGTTTTTATCGAGCTTGTGTTCGCGGAGTGTGTTGAGGATTCGGCCGACGCTCCAGTCCACCTCCATCATCACGTCGCCAAACAGGCCTGCGCCGCTCTTGCCCTTGAACTTTTCGGAAACATACAGCGGCACGTGGACCATCGAGTGCGGCACGTATAAGAAGAATGGGTTGTCCTTATTTTTCTCGATGAACGACACGGCGCGCTCGGTGTATTGCGTGGTGAGTTGTTCCTGTACCTTGCCGGAGACCTGTGCGTTGACGACTTCGTTCTTGTCAATGAGCGGCAGGTGCGGCCAACGTTTGAGTCGCTCTTTCATCGGCAAGTGCAAAACGCCTGGATGGTACGGCCACATGTCGTTCGAGTACGGCAGGCCGAAGTAATCGTCGAACCCGTGCTGCATCGGCAGGAATTGTTTGTGATGGCCAAGGTGCCATTTGCCGTAGATGGCAGTCGCGTAATCCTTCTGTTTACAGACCTCAGCAAGCGTCGTTTCGCTGGCGTTGATGCCGTGCTTGGCACCGGGGCCAAGCGCGCCAAAAATACCAACACGAACGTTGTAACAGCCGGTGAGCAACCCCGCCCGCGAGGCGCTGCACACAGCTTGGGTCACGTAAAAGTCCGTGAACTTGCGGCCCTCCTTGGCCATGCGGTCGAGGTGGGGCGTGGGATATGCCTTGGCCCCGAACGGGCCAATGTCGGCGTAGCCCATGTCGTCGATGAAAATGACAACGACATTCGGGGGTTGCTTGTCGTCGGCGGAAACCTGGTTCGGTGAGATTTGCCCAAGAGCCAATGCGCTAATCAACCCGCTCAATAGAGAAGTTCGGATAAGAGAATTCATAGGTGGCGGAGAGAGTTCCGCAAAAACAGCCGCTTGGCCAGTCGTTTTCCGCTTCGCCAAGCGCTCAGTCAATTGGCCTGTTTGCGGTAATGTGCCTCGAGGCGCCGGGTCATTTCAGTCTTGTCGGGGCGGGGCCGTTCACGCACCGGCAGCGCCTGGCCATCTTCCCGTCCAAACTCGTCGAACGTGCGAAATCTAGGTTTGGTGTCGCCCGTATCTTTCTGCCACTTGGCCAAGGCGCTGCGGAACCGTTTCAGATGCTTGGCTTGTGAGGGGTCACTAGCAAGGTTCTTCAACTCGAACGGATCGGATTGTGTGTCGTACAACTCCTCCTTGGCTCTCGGCTGAATGAAAGTGTTTTTTTGTGCATCGACAAGTCTACCCTCGTCGCGCAGCCGGATCA
>JABGZB010000359.1 GCA_018674955.1 Verrucomicrobiota bacterium
CCTGTGACAGAACAGACAACTCACTCATGCGATCCAGTGAGGATTGCACCTTCTGTAGGAAGCCATCTTGGGTTTGCGTAAAGGAAACAGCGTTTCCTAGGTTGGACCTGACGGCGGAGTTTCTGTTCATCTGGGCTTCAAATTTTATGCTTTGAGCCAGACCGGCAGCATCATCCTCTGGGGAAGTAATCTTCGAACCGGAAGACAGTCGAGCCAGGGATTTAGCGAGGTTAGTAGTAGATGACGCCAGACTTCGTTGTGAAGCCATAGCAGTGGTATTGGTATTGATAACCATAAGACAATTCCTTTCGTCTTGGATAGGTTAGACGACGACATCCGTGTCATCGGGCATGGTTTAAAATCGGCCATGCCAGACCGTTGGAGGAATCAGTCCTCACGCAACTGCATGAAGTATCGGCACCTCCCCCAATCTCTTTAGTAGTTTTTTGAGGAAATGAAAAAAAAGAGCAACAGCCGGAAGCTCATCAGTTATTCAGCGGCTGCGAACTGCGTAAGTAAGCCATCAAATCGCGGATTTGTTCGTCATTGTAAACTGCCAACAACCCTCCCGGCATCAACGACAAACCCTGCGCTTTCAACTCGCGGATCGCCCCCCGATCGAAGGTCACATCCTGCCCGTCCAGTCCGCGCAACACCACCGATCGGTTGTCCTGCTCGACGAGAAACCCACTGGCCAAGCGCCCGTCTTTCGTGGTCAGCAAAAAGTTCTCGTATCCCTCACGAATCTCCGCGCTTGGGTTGATAATGTTCAGCAGCATCGTGCCCAAGTCATCCCGCTGATACGCCGTCAAGTCGGGGCCGATCTGCCCGCCCTGCTCGAACAACCGATGGCATGCGGCGCAGCTTGCAGCGTACAGTTTCTTCCCCTCGTAAGGACTCCCCGGCTTGGCTGTTACGACCTTGGTCAAGCGTTGGATTTCCATCTCCAGCTTGGCCGCATCCATCGCCGCACCGGCGAAATGCCTGGCCAACAATTGGCCAATCCGCCCGTCCCCGTGCGAACGCAGCAGACTGACCACTTCCGCCGAAACCAAGCCAGCCGCCAACTCGCCGGTATCCACAGCCCGCAGCAACTCAAGTGCCCAAGCCTCCCGGCCAGCCAGCAACATCCCGGCGACTTTCCGCAAGCCGTCCGGCAACTCGCCGTACACCGCCAGCACTGCCGCCGGAATCCGCGCGTCGTTGTACGGTTTGAGTGCTCCCAGCGCAGCCCGCTTCAAGTCTGTGCCCGGCTCGCTCTTTACGATACCGAGCAATACCGGGATCACCTTCGCGTTCGGGGCTTCGCCGAGAATCTCGGTGTACCGCAGTCGCGTGAGCTTGTCGGCTTTCACTTCGGCGATGACCCGCAACGCCTCATCGACCGACTTGGCCTCGCCCCGCCGCAAGCCAAGCGCGAGTGTGCCGCCGCCGTGCCGCGCCATCGCCGCCATCAACCGATCCGGCAACGCCGCCATCGAGCGCCCTTTGTACGACTGCTCGAAACCGACCATCAAAATTTTCGCCGACTCGGCGTTGGGAGCCATCTCAAACAACCGCGCGGAGGCAAGCAGATCCGAGCGCGAACCGGCCTTGGTGAAGCGCCGCATGAGCCTGCTCAAAACATGCTCGCGCATGAGCGACGTTTGCCAAAGCGACTCGTCGTCAAACAGTTCCAGCACCGCGTCCGGATGCGCGGCGACCTTCGACTCCAGCGCCCACCAAACCATCAGCGGCTGATAAATATCGCCCGCATCCGCGTCGTGTTCGAGCAACTCACGGATAATCGGCAGCGCGTGACCAACCGGCAGCCGCTTGGCCGTGGCGGCGAGTTGCCCGCGCACCTCGACATCCGGCTCACGCTTGGCCAAGCCCGCCAACGCAACAGCCGTTGCCTCCGGCACGAGCCGCTCGTCGCCCAGCAAACGCACGGTCCATGCGCGCACGTGCGGGTTGGCGTGCGGGAGTATCTCCCCGGCGAATTCCGGGTTGAACCCGCCGCACAGGTTGATCGCCCACAGCGCCTCGAGCGCCGCTTGGCCAAGCTCGTCGCGCAACATGGTTTTTAGCAGCGGGAGCGCGGCAGCATCCCCGCGATCGCCCAACAGCCGCAGCGCCGTTTGCCGGTGCCACTTGTCATCGTGACGCAGCAACCCGACCAGCTCCGCCGTCGTGCGCCTGGCCAAGTCGAACGGCTGCACCGGCTGGCTGCCCTTGGCTCGCAGCCGGTAAACGCGGCCGTTTTGCGAATCAATTCGGCCCTCGTGATTGCGGTAGTGGTTCACCTGATCGTCGTACCAGTCGCACACGTAAATCGCGCCGTCCGGCCCGGCCTTGATGTCCACCGGACGGAACCAACTGTCACTGCTTTTGATCGGATATCCCGTGTCGAGCGTCTTGAACGACGAGCCAATCACCGTGCGGTCGCTCATCACCACGCGGCCTTGCAACGGCTCCACGCCGAGGATTTTGCCGAGAAACTTTTCCGGCAAACCGACTCCCTCGTACACGATGAAGTTGTGCGTAAAACGCGGCACCTTATTGTGCGGCATCGAGTTGAAGTAACCAAACGCATACGGATTGCTGAGCGGCCCGTGCTTGGTGAAGCCCTTGCGCAGGTAACCTCCCTGCACGTAGTGGAAGCCCCGCGTATCACCGCCGTTGTGCCCGGAGAACACCCGGCCCTCCGCGTCGAACTCCACCCCAAACGCGTTGCCGCCGCCCTCGGCGAACACCTCGTAGCGGCGCGTCCCGGGGTGGTAGCGCCAGATGTTTTGGCCCATCGATAGAATCTCGTCTTCATCGAAACCGGGCCGCCGCACTTTCGCAGAAACCGTGCTGCCCTGCGCGGCGTAGAGCCAGCCGTCCGGCCCCCAGCGCAGGCTGTTCACCACCGAGTGCGTGTCCTCAAGCCCGAAGCCGGCAATATGCACCACCGGGTCGCTGTCCGGGATGTCGTCGCGGTTTTTGTCCGGATAAAAAAGCAGGTACGGCGGGTTGAGCACCCACACGCCGCCACGCCCGTGGGCAAGCGAGGTCACGATGTTCAATCCCTCGACAAACGTCTTGTGCCGGTCCAAAACACCGTCGCCGTCGGTGTCCTCGTGGATGGTGATCTTGTCGCGGCCACGAATGTGGTTGGGCGGTGCGGGCGGCGCCTTGTCGTAGATCGCGCGCCAGTAATTGTCGCGGCTGGTCATCTTCAGCCCGGCCGGGTGCGGGTATTGCTGATACTGCACCACCCACATTCGGCCACGCTCGTCAAAATTAAGAAACACCGGCTGTTTCACCAGCGGCTCTACCAGCAGTTGGTCGATCTCCAAGTCGTCAAACACCTCAAATTGTTCGAGCGACTCCACCGGCGAAATTGGCCCCGCCTGCGCTTGGCCAAGCGCAAACGCTCCAATCAAAACCAAGCCAAGTTTCCGGGTTGAGTGAACGGGCTGCATAAATATTTTTTTCATCAAAACGAACGGCTAGGTGTTTTCCCGTCGGTAGGCCTCGGCTAGGAGGGTGATGGGGTGGGCGACGCGGATGTTGGACTGGCACTTGGCCAAGCCGTTGGTGATGTGCAGCGAACAACCGGGGTTCCCCATCGCCACCACTTCCGCGCCGGTGGAGCGGATGTGGCCGACTTTGCGGTCGAGCAGCTTGTTGGCCATTTCCGGCTGGGTGATATTGTAAATACCGGCGCTGCCGCAGCACCAGGTGCTCTCCGGCAACTCGGTTAGTTCCAGTCCCGAGATCGCCTTGAGCAGTTGCCTTGGCTGCGCGGTAATCTTTTGTCCGTGGCACAGGTGACAAGCTTCGTGGTAGGTGACCTTTTGCGCTTGGCCAGACGCGGCGGCGATTGGCTCTCGCACGCCTATCTCCGCCAGCCACTCGTGAACATCTTTCAACTTGGCATCCCACTGCCTGGCCAAGTCGGCGTACTTTTCGTCGTCTTTCAGCAGGCCGTGGTAATGCTTGAGGTGCGAGCCGCAGCCGGCCGCGTTGCTGATGATGGCGTCAAATTCACTCGGCGGAAACAGGTCGATCATCACGCGAGCCTGTTGCTGGGCCATGGTCCATTCGCCGTTGTGCGCATGCAGCGATCCGCAGCAGCCTTGGTTGCGCGGCGTGAAAATTTCGCAACCATTCTCGGACAACACCTCGACGGTGTCGCGGTTGACGTCGCTAAAAATCAAGTCCTGTGCGCAGCCGGTGAGCATGGCAACGCGATAACGCTTGTCACCTCCGGCCGGCGTCTCGAGCCGGATGAGTTCGTCGGAGAACTTGGGCTGTATCTGCGGCGTCATCGCCTCGAGTTCGCCCAAGCGCTTGGGCAACAGCTTGAGCACACGGCTGCCGCGCACGAGCGACTTGAGGCCAAGCGAGCTGTACAGGCGGATCAACCGGCCGAGCATCTTCAGCCGGGTGTGCTTGGTGAAAAGCCACTTGAGCGTCACGCGCCGGATCAATCTGCGCCATGCAGAGTCGATGACCTTTTTCTCCTCCACCTCGGCACGCGCGTGCTCGAACAACTCGGCGTAGTTCACCCCGGCCGGGCAGGACGTCATGCAAGCAAGGCAGCCGAGACAAAAATACATTTCGTCGGCGAATACTTTTGTGGCCTCGAGTTCGCCATCGGCGATGGATCGCATGAGCGCGATGCGGCCGCGCGGGCTGTTTCGCTCAAGCTTGGTCTCGTCATACGTCGGGCAGGTGGGCAGGCACATGCCGCAGTGCATGCACTGTTGCACGACTGAGTAGTCGAGATTCTTCAGGTGCGAAAACGGGGCTTCGGCGGGCGGCATCAGCGCGGGAGTGTACTCCGCCTGACCAAGCGGAGTCGAGCGGCGAGCGATGGGTTGAATGCCAAGCTGTTTTGTGGCTTCATTCGCAGCGCAAGCCGTAACACCTGTTTTAAAAATGAAACTTCACCGGATAAAACCCGCCCTGACCGCCATCGCAGCCCTGTCGCTGACAATGAACCTTTCCGCCCAACGCCACGGCCCGGCCGCCGCCGCCGAGCAGGCCAAGCTGCTCATCCCCCACCCGGAGTTGGAGGCCACGCTGTTTGCCTCCGAGCCAATGCTGCTGAACCCGGCCAATATGGACATCGACGCCGAGGGCCGCGTGTGGGTGACCGAGGGCGTCAACTACCGGCTGTTCAAACCGTGGGGCAAGATTCAGCCGGAGGGCGACCGCATCCGCATCCTCGAGGACACCGACGGCGACGGCCGGGCCGACACGGCCAAGACATTTTATCAGGGGAACGACGTGAATGCCGCGCTGGGCATCGCCGTGCTCGGCACGAAGGTGATCGTTTCCTGCTCGCCCAAGATTCTGCTCTTCACCGACGAGAACGGCGACGACAAGGCCGACGGCCCGCCGACAGTATTGTTCAGCGGCATCGGCGGCGTGGACCACGACCACGGCGCGCACGCATTTGTATTCGGGCCGGACGGCAAACTGTATTTC
>JABGZB010000360.1 GCA_018674955.1 Verrucomicrobiota bacterium
ATTCTCTCTCCCACCAAAAAATCCGCGGTGGCTGTGGAGTGACTTTTTTCTCGGGATAATCCTGCCCGTTCACACTGGCAGTCACCGAGGCATCGATTGCTTTGATTTTTTTGCGAAGCTGATTGGCAATCTTGGGTTCTTTTTTGACAAGGTTGTCCTGTTCGCTCATGTCGTTGGCCAAGTTGTATAGTTCGTAACGAGTTTTGCCTCTATCTGGAAACGAGATCATTTTGTAGTCGTTGTCGACAACCGCAATGCGGCCGCGGCTTCGAAAGGGCAACGGCTTTCGGCGAGGACCCGGTTCTTTCAAAAACAACTTGGCCAAGCTCATCCCGTCCTGAGGTTTAAGGAGGTCTGATTTTTCCAATCCGGCAACCTCGGCGATGGTCGGAAAAACATCAACTGCGCCCGCCGGATATTTGGTGATACGAATTTTGCTGATGCCTTTCGGCCACTCAATGATTGCCGGCACGCGAAGGCCACCATCATACATGCTGCCTTTGAAACTCCGAAGACCACCGGTCGCAGGCGGGTCGAGCCTTGGCAATCCACCGTTATCGCTCATAAACCAAACCAGCGTGTTTTGAGCCACACCCATTTCACGCAAGCCTTTGCGCAATGTACCGATGCTGCGGTCCATTGCCACCAACTCACCGTAATGTTCCTGTGCTTTTTGGCTCAATTTCGTGAACGACTTTTTATCTGCTTTGGCTGCGGTCCAAGGATCGTGAGGGGTACCGTACCAAATCACCGTAAAGAACGGCTTATTTGCTGTCGCATTGGCTTTGATGAATTTTAGTGCTTCATCGACGATAATTTCCGACGAGTCGCCTGAGTATTCCTCAATCTTGCCTTTGCGACTCATGATCGGGTTGCGATCGAAAAAGTTTGTAACCGACAACCATTCGTCGAAACCAAACGCCCCGGGATGATGGGAGTCCTCCTTAAAGATCGGAGCACCCGGGCCGCGGAGCCCGTTGAGGTGCCACTTTCCAAAGTGGCCGGTCGCGTACCCCGCTCTTTTCATTGCTTGGCCAAGCGTCTTCTCCTGAATTCGAAGTGCATAGCCGTGATCAAAAACCCCGGTGCGATCATGCGTGCGTCCGGTCAAAACCGTTGCGCGAGTCGGAGAACAAACGGGCCCACCGGCATAAAACCGATCCAAACGCAGCCCGTTCTCAGACATCGCATCCAAGTGAGGTGTCTTCAGCGCCGGATGATTCATGTACCCCATCTGCCCCCAACCCTGATCATCCGCCATCACCAAAACCACATTCGGCTTGGCTGCGGATAGACTGTTGATCGTAAATAGTAGAGGGATGAAAAGCAGGACAAGGTTCTTCATTGATAAATCCTATTGTGTCAGTCGTGATGGGCCGCTTATTTTTTTATGTCATTTTAAATGCCGTTTGACCGGGCACGGATTATCACTTAGCTGGCTTTTGCCAAGGGGTGCTTCCGGCGCGTTGGTAGTGACGACGGAGGGAGGTAGCCAGTTCGGTGAATTTTTTGCGGTTGCTCCCGGCCAGGTCGTTTTTCTCCAGCGGATCGGTTTTCAGGTTGTAAAGTTCGTACGGCTCGAAGGGGGAGTTGTGAACGAGCTTCCAGTCGCCCCGGCGGAAGGCGTGGTAGTCCTGCCCGTTGTAGCGCAGGCCGCCTTCTCGGCGGACGAAGATTAAGTCGCGATCGAACTTCTGCGCCTGGCCTAGCATCGTCGGCAGGAGGCTTTTGCCTCGAACATGGCTTGGCACGCTGGCTCCGGCGGCGGCGCAGGCGGTCGGGTACAAATCCATCGTGATGCCGACGAGGTTGCTGCGTGTGCCGGCCTTAATTTTGCCGGGCCAAACGGCGCAAGTCGGCACTTTCAGGCCACCCTCGTACATGTCCTGTTTGCCGCCGCGATGATTGCCGTTCGTGCCGCCGACGCTGACTTGCCCGCCGTTGTCGCTGCTGAAAATGGTCAGCGTGTTTTTGTACTGCCCGTTCTTCTTGAGCGCGTCGATGACGCGACCGATACCGTGGTCCATGTGCTCGATGAGCGCCACCAGCCTGGCCCGTCGATCGCTGATGCCCGGTTGGCGTGCCTTCACCTTTTCGAGCCAATCCTGCGGCGGCTGAATCGGCGTGTGCGGCGCGTTGTAAGCGAGGTACATGAAGAACGGGGCTTCTTTGCCCTTGCGGCTGTTCACATGGTCGATGCCCCACTCGGTGATCAGGTCGGTGGCGTGGCCGGGCGGGTCGATCTCACGGCGGTTTTCGCGGAAATAATTGATACCGTGCCGACGGTGCTTGTAGTAGTCGTCGATCATGTCGCAGAGGAAACCCTTGAAATGATCGAAACCGCGCCCGTTCGGTGTGTTTGGCTCCTCAAGGCCAAGGTGCCATTTGCCGATGATGGACGTATGATAACCGGCTCCCTTGAGTGTCCGGGGCAGGAGCGTGGCTTTCGGTGAGAGCCAGCCCCAGTTGTTTTCGGGGTGCGTGCGGATCACACCCGGCACGCCGACGAGATCCGGGTACGTGCCGCTCAGCAACGCCGCGCGAGTCGGGCTGCAGACCGGGCAGTTCGCGTAAAACGAGTCGAACCGCATGCCGTCGGCCATGAGCGAGTCGATGTTGGGCGACTGCAAATCCTTCGCGCCATAGCAGGAGAGATCGCCGTAGCCGAGGTCGTCGACGAGGATGATCAGGATGTTCGGTTTGTCGGCGGCGAGCGAGTTGACCGGCTTGGCCAAGGCGAGTGCAGCCAAGGCAAACAGCGTCGTGCGAAAGAGTTTGGACAGATTCACGGGCGCAGCGTGCAACAGCGCTCGGCCGGAGGCAAGTTTTGGGGATCGGGAAACGCCAGGGTGACCACGGCAAACACGAAGCAAACTGCCGTTGCTGCCTTCCGGCCCTGGCGGGGTTCGTAAGTCCGCACTCCGTGGGCCCTGACACGCGCAATGTATCGTCTTGCCAAGTGCGAC
>JABGZB010000037.1 GCA_018674955.1 Verrucomicrobiota bacterium
CTCAACCTCAACCGCGCCCAGCAACCGCGCCTGCTCGGTGCCAAGCCGGAACAACTCAAGGGCCGCTTCACGTTTGCCTCGACGCTCGACGGACTCGACCCGAGCGACAACCCGTGGGCGCTCCTCGAGACCGCGCGTGAGTCGCTCGGCCTCGGCGATGACATCGTCCCCGCGATCGCCGACCAAAGCGTCATGATGTGGGCGCTCGGGATGAAGATGCTCGGCGATACGATCGATTACACTGACGAACACGGCAACGCGTTCAAGGTGAAGTTCGTCGGCCAACTCGTTGACAGTATTTTGCAGGGCAGCCTGATCATCGCCGAGTCGGACTTCATCCGGCGCTTCCCCAGCGAGAGTGGCTACCGCGTGTTCCTCGTCGACGCCCCGGCGGGAAAAACCGATGCCGTGAGCAGTGAGTTGAGCGCCGCGCTGGCAAATCACGGCTTTGAATGTGTCAGAGCCACGCAGCGACTCGGCGAACTAAACGCCGTGCAGAACACGTACCTGAACACGTTTCAAGTTCTCGGCGGTTTGGGCCTGTTGCTCGGCAGTCTTGGGTTGGGCGTCGTCGTGATGCGCAACGTGCAAGAACGCAAAAGTGAACTTGCCCTGCTGCGAGCGATCGGTTTTGAGAAACGCACGATCAAACGATTCGTGCTGGGAGAATACCTCGGGTTGCTGATCGGCGGGTTGCTAATCGGCACCGTCTCGGCCGGCTTGGCGGTGCTTCCGACCGTACTTTCCCCGACGACCGATGTGCCGTACGCTCTGCTCGGCGCGACGCTCGGCAGCGTTCTGTTACTCGCCGGCCTGTGGACGTGGATCGCCACGAACCTCTCGCTGCGCGGCAACCTGCTAGAAGGCTTCCGGGGGGATTGATTGGATGAACAAACGAACAGCCAACCGCGTCAGAACAACGAACATGATCAGAATCAAGCAAACTGCTTCGGCATTGCTAATTGGACTCGCGGCTCTAACCACTTACGCTGCGGAACCGCTGTACCAAACCAATTTTGAAAAAACAAAAACCGGCGAGGTACCGGAAGATTTCCTCGTACTCGACGGTGACTTCGCGGTGAAGCAGAGCAACGGCAACAAGTATCTCGAGTTGCCCGGCGCGCCGCTCGATGCGTTTGGCTTCATGTTCGGCCCTTCGGCACGGCACGGCAACGAAATCAGTGCACGGATGTTCGGCACAAAAAAAGGCCGCCGCTACCCGGTGTTCGGCATCGCGTTGAACGGCGTCAACGGCTACCGACTGCAGGTCGCCCCGGCCAAGCGGGCGATCGAGTTGCTCAAGGGCAGTGCCGTCGTGGCCAATGTGCCGTTTCGCTGGGGCGGCGGCGAGTGGCTTCGCCTCGCGCTGAGAGTCGAGCAAACCAGCGCTGCCGAATGGACGGTCAGCGGCAGGGTTTGGGCCGACGGCAAAAAGGCACCAGCCAAGCCCACCATCACGCACAAGGAAACCAAGGAACCGCGCAACGGCAAGCCCTCCATTTGGGGAAGCCCCTACTCCGGCACCCCGATTCGCTATGACGACATCGTCGTCAAAAAAACCGCCAAGTAACCGGCTCGCTGTTTTCCTGCTGGCGCTTGGCATGACTGCGCCGCTTGGCAACGCGGCGGAGGTCGAGTTGCGGCTCGCGATTCCCGAGGCGCCGTTTCACGTTATCGGCGACCCGGTGCCGCTGCGCTGGGAGTTCGTCAATCGCGGCGATCAACGACTGGCCTTCATGTGGGAGGGCTGCTGCCGGTTGAACGGCCGCGTCACCGCATCGCTTGGCCAACTCACCCTTCACTCTGATCCGGCGACTTCCGCCGCGCAGTTGACGGCACACCGATTCGCCCGCGCCGCGCGACTGCTCCCTGGCAAGCCGGCCATTTTCGAGACGAACCTCGGCGACTGGCTCAACATCGACCGCTCTGGCGAATACAAACTCACCGCTCGATACACCGGCCTGCTCGACAACCAACAGCCGCAAGTCGGACGCGGCTGGCAACTCTGGAAAAACTCAGCCACGGCCGAGCCGATCCGCGCCACGCTGCTGACCCCGAGCGACTACATCGCCAGGCGCAACCAAGCCGAGATTGCGCTTCGACTCGACGGCCCCGATCGATTGCTCCCGCTCGATCCGACGATGCTCGAATTGAAACTGCTCAACTTGTCCGAGACACCCAAGACAATCCATTGGCCAAGTGACTTTGCACTTTGGTTTTTGGATGCCACCGGCGGGCGTTCACCGCTGGCTCCCACAAGCATTCGCGCCGCCCCGGAGAAACTGGTGCTCGCAAAAAATCAACGCTTGGCCAAGCGAATCGAGATCGCCCCGAGCGCATTCGATGGCCGGTCGCTTGAGCAGTATCGACTGTTCGTCGATTTCAAAACCGCCGAAAGCCGCTCGCCATCCAACGCCGTGCCGCTCGACTGGCGACTGAACGCCGCCGACTTGCAGCAACTCATCCGCTTGGCCTCAGGCGGCGCGAAAACCGGGCGGCGAAACCGGCCACTGAAACTGATGCGCCTTCACCTCGGCGAACTTGGGCAAGCGCTAGCCCATGTGCCTGCATCGGATTTAAATGAAAAGGGCAAAAAACTGCTGAAAGAATTACAACTCGCCGCAGCGCTGAAACCTTTTTCCAAAAAACCGGGCCTTGTGACCGTGAAACTCGGGATCACCAACGACGGATCAATTCAATTTGCTGACGAAGCGCTTGCCCAAGCGTTTCAGGGTGAAAAGACCATCACAGACCAACTCGACGATTTACTCAACATCCGCAAACACTTGGGCTGGAGCGTAGCTATCCAACTTCATCCATACGCCACCACCGCCAATAAACACGTCGCCGCTGCCTTTGAAAAATTAAAATCCCTCGAACCCCTCTTGGCCAAGCCAATCATATTAGGTCTCCTACAAAACTAGCCTTGAAACAGAATAATCTTTGGTAACCAATCAGGCGTATTCACTACAATCCCAATGTTTACATGGGTAAACTGCATATTCGTTGGATACTCGGCATCCAACTTTTTAGGCGCTAATTTCCGGACTGCTTATTGAAGTAGTTGAACAGTTGCTTTGTGTTCAACTGTGTTCATTCCCCTTCAGCTTTTAATTCTTCAGCTGTCTTGGCTCCGTGTTTACGGAGGAGGTCGGCGATTTTTGTATGCCCTCTTTGGATCGCTAAATCCAATGGAGTATCACCGTCTTTTGTTCTTCCGATATTAGAGTCGGCACCTTTTTCGATAAGCAGTTTAGCTGCCTCCAGTTTGCCTCTAGTAGCGGCGCGATGCAGTGCTGTTTCCCCGTCTCGCCCCTTGGCGGCATCTATATTGACTCCGTCATTGATGTTTTGTTTAAGCACCTCCAAGTTGTCGCTTTCAGCTGCTTCATAAAATTCAACGGAAGGTGTTTTGGTTGACTTCGAAGAACCCTGTTTGGCTGTAGTAGTAGTTTCCTGTGAATTCCCACACCCCACCAGAAGCACAGCTGCGATTACAGTAATGAGTAAGTGTTTCATGTCGCCGAAAAGGTGAGCTTAAGTAATTATTTTTTTCCAGTTACATGTTTAACTATATTTACTATTTCTATTACCGTAGATGCTACCGAGAGACCAATAAAAAACCCTGCGGTAGCACCCGCAGGGTCAACAAAATCAATGCTAAAACGCTTATCCTCGGAATTTTTTTGCAACAAGGCAGGCGTCCTTGTAACAAACCGAATGTTTACAGTACTAAAATGAATTTCTGCATAAAGATTGTTTATGCAACTCGCGTTTTCTCTAAGGAATAGACGCGCCTAAAAACTGATGCTTTTCGAGCCGTGGAAGGGAATATCATTAGAG
>JABGZB010000038.1 GCA_018674955.1 Verrucomicrobiota bacterium
CGCGATGGTGAGTCAATGGAGGTCGAAAAAGGCCACACAAGCGGTGACTACCTTGACGGTTTCTTTCAAGGCACACGGAACGCACTTTATCAAAATGAAAGAGCATCTATAACGCTTAACATTACTGTTATTAATGAATTTTATATTGGCGCTTTGGTGGCGTTGTTTGAAAGATCTGTTGGTTATTATGCGTCTATGATTAATATAAACGCATACCACCAACCCGGCGTGGAAGCCGGTAAAAAAGCAGCAGGAGATGTTATCACGTTACAAGGTAAAATAATAGATTTCCTTAGTGAAAACAGTGATTCAGCTCATTCAGTAGATGAAATTGCGGACGCCATTAAGGATTCAGAAAGCAAGGAGACGGTGTTTCTGATTTGCCAGCATCTCTCTGCAAATGAGAATAGGGGAGTAAAAAAAATCGGCTCCGGGGCATTAAATAAAATTACCTTTCAAAGTCAGTAATCCATGTTTCTTTATCCTAAGAAATATGACGTGATTGTTGTAGGCGCAGGCCATGCCGGGATTGAGGCGGCCTTGGCTTCAGCGCGGATGGGATGCCAAACGCTCATGCTGACGATGAACGCAGACACCATCGGGCAGATGTCCTGCAACCCGGCGATTGGAGGGTTGGCCAAGGGGCATCTCGCACGGGAAATTGATGCGTTTGGTGGAGAGATGGGCAAGTGCACCGACATGACCGGACTTCAGTTCCGAATGCTCAACACCAAGAGAGGCCCGGCTGTGCGGGCACCACGGGCTCAGTGCGACAAAAAAGCTTATCAGTTTAGGATGAAGTGGATTTGTGAGCGCCAGCCCAACTTGGATATTTTTCAGGGGCAGGTCGCCCAACTGCTTCATCAGTCAGGGAAAGTTATAGGGGTCGAGACGACCATGGAGGTTCGATACGAGTCGGTTACGGTTGTGATCACAACAGGCACGTTCCTGAAAGGATTGATGCATGTAGGGGGGAACAAGCAGAAAGGCGGTCGAGCGGGGGAAAATTCAGTTGGAGGGTTTTCTGATTCCCTACGTTCGGTGGGATTGGAGTTGGGTAGACTGAAGACTGGAACTCCTCCCCGACTTCTAAAGAGATCCATCGATTTTAAAAAAACAGAAAAACAACCCGGCGATGAATCCGTTTCCTACTTCAGCTTCTGGAAGGAAGATTTGTTCCACGTGGAACAATCTGGCGTCACCCCAAGTGACATTGGCTGTTCTGAGGGGAAGTACCCACCAGGTTCTATTTTGGATCGAATAAACGGGCAATTGCCCTGTTTTATCACTTATACAACTGATAAAACCGCTGAAATCATACGAAAAAACCTTCATAAATCCCCGATGTATTCTGGTGATATTGAAGGGGTTGGCCCACGGTATTGCCCTTCCATTGAGGATAAAATTGTCCGTTTTGCGGATAAAGAAAGACATCAAATTTTTTTAGAACCAGAAGGGATTTCAACTGATGAAATCTATGTAAACGGATTTTCAACCTGCCTTCCGTTCGATGTCCAATACGACATGGTTCGAACCATCTTTGGTTGTGAAAACGCAGAAATCCTTCGACCAGCCTATGCAGTTGAATACGATTTTGCATTTCCAACTCAGTTAAGAGCAACACTTGAAACTAAACCTTGTGAGAACCTTTTTCTAGCAGGTCAAATCAACGGAACCTCCGGGTATGAGGAGGCTGGGGCACAGGGATTAATGGCCGGCATCAACGCCTCTTTAAAAGTTCAAGGCAAGAAGAGCTTAGTTCTGCAACGCAATGAGGCCTATATCGGAGTCTTGATTGATGACCTGATCACAAAGGGAACAGCAGAGCCATATCGCATGTTTACCTCTCGGGCGGAGTATCGATTATTGCTCAGGCAGGATAATGCAGATCTTCGTTTATGTGAGGTTAGCCGGGAGATTGGATTATTGTCAGATCGACAACATGAGATTTTTCGGGCCAAAAAAGCACAGTTTGAAATTGAGTTGGAGCGCATCCAGACTACCAGGCAGGATAGTTCCTCATTGGAGCAGTTACTCAAGCGGAATGATTTCACGCATGCAAAGTTGCCGCAGCCAAGCGGCGGCGTTTCTCCGGAGGTGGCCGAACAGGTGGAGATTACGGTCAAATACGCAGGATACATTGAGCGCCAAGAAACCGAGATCGAGAAATTCCAAAAGATGGAATCCAGACAAATCCCAATATGGCTGGATTATGATCGTATATCCGGTTTGCGAAATGAATCTCGTCAGAAACTGAAGGAAATACAGCCTGCCACTTTAGGCTTAGCCTCAAGAATCTCGGGGATCAATCCTACGGATATAAGTTTGTTGATGGTGTGGATCAAACGAGGAAGAGTGAGTTTCGATAAGAGCGGACCGGTATCAAGCCTCCCTAACACATTAAAACAAAAGTAAGATAAGGTTTTCCCATGCTGAAGACACACCTAATTTAGCAATGGTTCATTAGTACATTATTGATCACCACCGGGCTTCTCATTTTTTACACCTTTCATTTTTGACACAGAGCAGCCAAGAAAATTAATTGGAAATGATCAGGACAATTCTTGTAATTGAAGATTACTGCATCATTGCCTCACTTTTCATTTCAATCCGGCTTCGCTAACTTTTAGGAATAAAAAGGTTCAAAGGGCGCATGATTAACCATAACTTGCTTTAATTCGTAAATGTTGCCTTTTTATTGTCCGTCGCGCTTGCGGGATTAAGCTTATTTTTCTTACTGTAGAGGGGAAAATGATTCATCTCCTGGGTACTGAGTCACGGACAGCCGAGTGTTCCACGTGGAACATTTCAGCTAAAGGAACCGGCCAATAATGGGCCTTAGGCTCTCAAGCGTCTCGCTTGGCCAATCGCTCATTGTGGTCATAATGGCATGATCCAGTGACTTTTGGCTTGGCCAAGCTGGGGAGGTAGGGATCTCTGATATTGCTTTGCGAATGATCTCTTTTGCGGAGGTCGTGTTCTTTTGGAGATTTGCAATAACTGTTTTCACCGAGACCGGTTCCTCCTCCACTTTCCAGCAATCGTAGTCAGTCACCAGGGCAAGCGTGGCATAGGAGATTTCAGCTTCGCGCGCACATCTAGCTTCCCCCAAGTTGGTCATGCCAATCACATCGAATCCCATTTTTTGATTTCGCAGTGACTCTGCCCGCGTACTGAACGCAGGTCCCTCCATGTTGACATAGGTTCCTCGATCGTGCGTCTTGACCCCTGTCTCAACGGCGGCAGACAAGAGCACCCTTCGCAGTTCCTCGCAAATTGGGTCGGCGAAAGCAACATGCCCCACGATCCCATCCCCGAAAAAAGTGTGTGTTGTTGACTGCTTGGTGTTGTCGATGAATTGATCGATCAAGACGATATTGCAAGGCGCGTATTGCGGTTGCAGTGAACCGACGGCGCTCGCACTGATTATCCATGAGACCCCTAGATGTTTCATCGCCCAAATATTGGCGCGGTGATTGAGTTCGCTTGGCATGAGTCGATGCCCACGGCCATGTCTCGGAAGAAAGACAACATCCCTGCCGCTGAGTTGACCTGTCAGAAACTCGTCCGAGGGAGCCCCGAAAGGGGTTTCCACGGGGGCCCATTCCTGAGCAGTGAATCCTTCAATTTCATACAACCCACTGCCACCAATAATGCCAATTTTGTCCATGTCTGAAAGCCATTATACCACGGAACCAAAAAAACTAAACAAAATAAATAATATAAATAAAAAAAATACATTACTCAATAAATATGGCACAGTAAACATTTTAAAAAATCAAGTTAGCCTTGTGGGTCAGTTGAGTGTTTTGGTTAAAACTCAATGAAATCAAGGTATCAGTAGGCTAATAGCTTGAGATGAGAGATGCCTTTTGAGGTCAGCACCCATTGCTGGCCCTTTTTGAAAAGCAGTTTACGGCAGGGGAATTGTTTGTAAATATCCGGATCAACGTGGAGCAATTTGAACGGCTCACTGCCGCTGAAGGCGGAGGCATCGCGCGGGGTGCTGCGGATGGGGACTCCGTTGGGATCTAGTGATATCTCATAGCCGGCAATGGCCCCGGGCTCCTTCGTTGACTCGACCAAGTTGGGGTAGCGCTTGGCCCACCGGAAGTTTGGTGACTTTACGAGCACGCGACAAAGCACCGGTTGACTTCTGATGAACTGCCGAAGGTTGAACGGCTGCCGCTTGGCCTTGGCTTGGTGTTGGTCAAGGAACAGTTTCCACGGGTCGATTCCCATCAAGTTTTGCCCATTCCATTGGTCGTGATCGTTACGCTGATCTTTCAGATTTTTATTGAGCCACGCTGAAAAGTTAGGATTGGTGAGCAGGCAGATCTCGAAATGCAGGTGCGCCCGTACTCGCGAGATCCTCTGACGCGTGTTTGAGGTGCGGCCCATTGTTGCGATGATTTCGCCGGTTTTCTTCGCTTGGCCAATAGCCAGTCCGCTCGCGATGGCTCGCAGATGAGCGTACAGCGTGTACACCGTTAAGCCGTCAACTTGGTGTTGAATGACGATGTAGTTGCCGTAGTTTGAGAGGCTCGGCTTGGCGTTGATGTGGACGATGGTGCCATCGGCGGAGGCGCTGACAGGGTCGACCGGTTCGCCCTTGGCATCGCGCTGAGTGCACTTGATGTCGATCCCCTCGTGCATCTGCCATCCCTCGGAGCGAACGCAACCGAAAGTGCCGCTTGGCCAAGCGCGGCCGACGGTGGGGGTGAAGTAGTCAGCCTCTTTGCCGGCCTCGAAGATCGCCCGGTTGGGGGTCGGCAGTTGGAACGGCTGGCCAAGCGCGGCAGTGGCTTGGCCAAGCGCAATCGTCAGTAAAACGCACCGGCAGATGGTCATTTACCTTTAATTTCTTTAATCGCCGTGTCGAGGCCCACGAGGATTCGCTCGGCTTCCTCGCGAGAGCAGTCGGGGGTGAACCGGATGATGCCGGTGGCATTGCGACGAGTGATCATAGGGGCGGCGAGAACGCGAGGCTCGGTGAACTGGCAGAAGATGGCCATCCGCTTGCCTTTGTTCGAAGTCGTGTAACTTTCTAGCACGGCAGTGCCGTGCCGGTTGAGCTGAAGTTGGAGAGCAAAGCCGCCGATCGCCTCCATCAGCGTGGCTTTCTCGAGGTCAGCCGTGCTGAGGAACGGCTCGCTGTTGACATAAAAAACGATGGGATCTGCCCTGTAAACGGCCATTTTCTTAGAATATTTGGTACCGTCGTTGTTTTGCTCCATATAGAGCATGATAAGGCTGTAATTTTCGCCTGGCTCCTTTTTGCTCATGGATTTGCAGCCCAAGCCAAGTCCTGTGCATAAGGCGATTGCCATTAAATAGTGGTTGATAATTCTCATTTTAACCGTCATCTTCCCCAGCCGCTCTCCGGAGAGGCAACCATTATACATCATGGGCAAACAACACAACAAAGTAATCAAACGCAAACGGCGGAAGGCATACCTCAAGCGCAAGCTGGCTGTCGCCAAGAAATAATCACTCCACCCGACCAAGGCCAGCGGGACTCGGTGGCGACTGATAATTATAAAAATGGCTAATATATTTAATAACATTGTGGAGACCGTTGGACGCACGCCGTTGGTGCGGCTCAACAAGGTCACCGAGGGCATCGACGCCACCGTGCTGCTTAAGTGCGAATTCTTTAACCCACTCTCCAGCGTCAAGGATCGCATTGGTGCGGCGATGATCGAGGATGCCGAAAAGAGCGGCACGCTGAAGAAAGACACAGTTATCATCGAGCCGACGAGCGGCAATACCGGCATTGCGCTGGCGTTCGTCGCGGCGGCCAAAGGCTACCGGCTGATCCTTACCATGCCGGAGACCATGTCGCTCGAGCGCCGCACATTGCTGGCGATGCTCGGCGCCGAACTCGTCCTCACCGAGGGGCCGAAGGGCATGAAGGGGGCCATCGAGCGGGCCAATGAGTTGGCAGCCGAGACGCCAAACTCGTGGATCCCACAGCAGTTTGAGAACCCAGCCAACCCCGAGATTCACCGCCAAACAACGGCTGAGGAGATATGGAACGACACCGATGGGGCAGTCGATATCGTTGTGGCTGGGGTTGGTACAGGCGGCACACTCTCCGGCTGCTGTGAAGTTATCAAACCGCGTAAGCCGTCGTTTCAGGCGATTGCGATGGAGCCGGCCGACTCACCGGTGATCTCACAGACGCTTGCCGGCGATGAGTTGACGCCCGGGCCACATAAGATCCAGGGCACCGGAGCCGGCTTTATTCCGGGTAATCTTCATCTTAAAAGCGAGGACGGCAGGGATCAAATCACCGAGTGCATTCGGGTTGGCAATGACGACTCCTTTGTGATGGCCCGCCGCTTGGCCAAGGAGGAAGGCATCCTCTGCGGCATCTCTAGCGGCGCAAATGTCCACGCTGCTCTAGAGGTAGCACGTCGTCCTGAAAACTCAGGAAAAATAATTGTCACTATTGCTTGTTCAACAGGTGAACGATACTTAAGCACAGCGCTGGCTGAGGAAGCCCGCGCGCAGGTGGGCAGTTAATCTCGCGTTGGCTTTTCATTAACACAACTAAAGATCCGAATGGTCTATTCCCTTTCCAGTCGGGCGTTATCGCTTGCGCCTTCACTGACACTAGCCATTTCGGCCAAGGCCAAAGAACTGCGCGCTCGAGGCGAGGACGTCATCGGCTTCGGCGCCGGTGAGCCGGACTTCGACACGCCGCCGCATATTAAGGACGCCGCCGCGCAGGCGTTGGCCGACGGCTTCACTAAATACACGCCCAGCAGCGGTATCCCGGAATTGCGTCAAGCGGTCGCCGACAAGTTCCATCGCGACTACGGCGTCGAGTACGAGGCGAACCAAATCATCGTCAACTGCGGCGGCAAGCATTCCTGCTTCAACGTCATATACGCCACTTGCGAGGCCGGCGACGAAGTCATCATCCCCGCGCCGTATTGGTTGAGCTACCCAGAAATGGCCAAGCTCGCCGGGGCCAGGCCAGTGATCCTCGACACCACCGACGAGACTGAATTCAAGGTCACGCCGGAGCAGTTGCGCGACGCCATCACGCCGAACACCAAGCTGTTTATCCTTAACTCGCCGAGCAACCCCACCGGCTCCGTATACTCGGCGGATGAAATCAAGGCGCTCGGCGATGTCTGCGTCGAGAAAGGCGTGCTCATCATGAGCGACGATATTTACGAAAAACTCGTTTACGACGGAGCCAAGTTTACCAGCGTCACCGGCTTCTCCGACGAACACTTGGCACACACCATCATCGTGCACGGCCTAGCCAAGGCGTACTCGATGACCGGTTGGCGCATCGGCTTTCTCGCCGCGCCCAAGCCGATCGCCCAAGCCATCAACGCCGTGCAAAGCCACAGCACCAGCAACGCGACCTCCTTCGCACAGAAGGGCGCCGTTGCCGCGCTCAACGGCCCGCAGGATCATATCGCCGACTGGCTGGCAAAATTCGACGAGCGCCGGCGCTACGCCGCCGAGCAACTAAACGCCATGTCTGGCATCAGTTGCATCAACAGCAAGGGCGCGTTTTACCTGTTCCCGAACATGGCCGCGACCGGTCTCAAGTCGGCCGAGTTTTGCGAGCGCCTGCTCGATCAGGCCAAGGTGGCCGCCGTCCCTGGCATCGCCTTCGGTGCGGACAACAACTTCCGCATCAGCTACGCCACCAGCATGGAGCATATCCAAACTGGCATGGCCCGCCTGAACGACTTTTGCAAAAATCTTTAGACGAGGAGGCTGCCAAAGACACGGATTGGCACGGATAAATATGTATTTTAAAATGATCCTCTTCGATCCTGAAAATCTGCGCCCCATTTTCCATTGCGGCACGCTGGGGACAGCTCGCCCTACCTTTGGTATTGGCCAAGCGATGGCCTGAACAGCTTGCTCACCCGACTTTTCTTGTGTTGTGGGGTGGGGGTTGTAGCTTCGTTTTTTTCGCTTTGGGCTCCTTATTACTTAATTTTGACCGTTTTCTCTCTCTGAACCGCAGGAGGGCGGCGTTTACGCTGATCGAGTTGCTGGTGGTGATTGCGATTATTGCGATCTTAGCTGCGATGCTGTTGCCGGCCTTGGCCAAGGCGAAGGATCAGGCGCGCTTGGCCAATTGCCTCTCGAACCAGCGCCAATGGGGCTTGGGGATGCAGTTGTATCTAGTGGATAATGAGGACTCGCTGCCGCGCGACGGGATGGGGGCCAACGGGCGTTATCCCGGCTCACCGCCGCCGACCGGCACGCCGAAGGATGTTAGCGCTTGGTTTAATTTGCTCCCGCCGTTCATGGGCGAGAAAACTCTGGCGCAATACTGGAAACGGCCGACGGTGGTGTATCAGGACAATATCAAAAATATGCCGTTCCCCGGCAGGCTGGGGAAGATTTGGCACTGCCCGAACGCCAAGATGACGACGGAGGAGTTGAAACAGTTGAAGGGTGGCGGGCGGCACGGGTTTTTCAGTTACGTGATGAACATTGACCTCAAGCGCGGGACGGTGAACTCGTATTTACCGTATCCGAAAATGCCGAAGGCGACCGATCTACCTAATCCCTCTGCAACCGTCGGCACGATGGATATGTATTTCAGCTCGTCGGAGGGGCTGGGGAATCCTTTCTATTCAGTGAACCCGGCGGCACGTTGGCGGGCGTTCCCGGAGCGGCACAAGGGGCAGGGAGGCGTGCTGTCGTTTATCGACGGGCATGCGGCTTACTTTTCGCGGCACTCAGTCACCAACGGCGCGGGCACATTTGAGGGGCCAAACTCTGACGTGATCTGGAATGCGCCTTTCCGAAAGTAATCGAACCATGAAAAAAGGACTCATATTATTGACGACGGCTGTCGGCCTTGTGGCTGCACGGGCCGAGGTGGTACTCGATGAAACGTTCAGCTACGACGACGGCCCGATCGTCGTGCAGGCGGCGGACACTTGGAAAAACCATAGTGGCACAAGCGCACAGGCGGAGGTGTCCGAGGGTGAGCTGATCCTGACGCAGTCCGGCTCGGAGGATTTTCACGCGAAGCTGGCCGGCGAGCCGTACAAGAAATCGAGCGGCGGCACGATGTACGCGTCGTTCGACGTGGAGTTCACCGGGCTGCCCAGCGGCAGCGGGAGTTACTTCGCGCATTTCAGGGATGACGGCTTTGGCTATCGGGCGCGGATCATTGCCCAAACCACTGGTGCGGAAGGCGGCGCATTCCGGATCGGCGTCACCTCTAAGGGCAAAAAGTCCACGGCAGTGGTGGACAACGATCTTCACCTCGACACGGTTTACAAAGTCGTCATCGCGATGAGTCTCGCGGACGCAAGCACGACGCTCTGGATTGACCCGGTCGGCGGTGCGGCCGGCGGCGTCACCACTACCGACAATGGCTCGGCGGTGGACGTGACCGGGTTTGCGTTTCGGCAGGCCAAAAACATCGGCGTGATGCTGATCGACAACCTGAAAGTAGGGACGAGCCTCGGTGATGTGACCGAGGGCAACGGCGGCAATGACTTAGCCATCCTCTCGCAGCCGACATCGCAGGCCGTGTTCGCCGGCAAGACGATTTCGTTTTCCGTCGTGGCCACAGGCGCGGAGCCGTTGGCGTATCAATGGAGCAAGGACGGCGCGGACATAGACGGCGCGACGTCGAGTGCACTCGAGTTGGCCGACGTGTCGGCGGACGATGCTGGCGACTATGTGGTGACCGCCAGCAACGCCGATGGCGAAGTGGAAAGTGACACGGCTACGCTAGAGGTGCAGGACTCGCCCGGCGGCGACGCGGTCACTATCAAACACCTGCGTTCATTGATGGATGACAACCGTGAGCCGTCCGACACGAAGACGATTTTCACCGCCGAGGGCATTGTCACCACGCACACGAACATGACTGGCGGCAGTCACTCACTGTTTTATTTTCAGGACGACACCGCCGGGATCGCGGTGTACTTCCGCAGCGGCAAATCGAGCCACCCTAAAGCCGGCGACAAGGTGCGCGTCTCCGCGCCGCTGGCGCATTACAACGGGTTGCTGCAGTTCGTGCCGGACGCCGGCAACGCCATGCACTTGGTCAAGGTCGTGAGCAGCGACAACGCGTTGCCCGAGCCGGCCAATCTGGATTTTATGCAGTGGGATGATGTCGCCGCGATGGAGGCGCTCGAGGGTTCGCTCGTGGTCGCCGTCGAGGTGGAGATCGATGGAGCCGGTGGCTCAAAGTTTGCCAGCGGAGCCAACTACACGCTGAGCGATGCCAACGGGATGACCTTCACCCTGCGAATCGACTCGCGGATAAAGTCGATCATCGGCCAGCCATTCCCCGGCACCGCCGTCAGCGTCACCGGTGTACTCTCGCAGTACATGCGCGACCGGCCGCGCGAGGGCGGCTACCAGTTGATGCCGACGCGCATCGAGGACATCTCCGGGCCGAAACTGCCGACGATCGAGTTCACGCTAAAGTACGAAAAATTGGTTCGCCCCGGGCGGCCGCTAGAGAGTTCGCGCACCGATCATTTTCTGCTGTTTGGAGAGGCAGCGGTGATCGAGGCTGTCGTAAAGAATCCCGGTGGAGGAGCCGTGACCGTGACGCCGACGGGCGGTTGGGTGCTTTCGGCGAATCCTGCCAGCGAAGTCACAGCCAACCTGGTGCTGACCGCCGGTGAGGAAGATATAGGGGCATCGTTCGAAGTGTCACTCGAGGCGGAAAACGACGAAGGCGTGGCGATGCTGGAGTGGGATATTTATGTACCAAGTGAGGCCGAGCAGCAGGTGGCCATCACCGAGTTTTTGGCCAACCCAACCGGCAAGACGACGGCTGGTCATTACAACCCGCTGCACCGTGAGACACTGAGCGGCTCGAACGCCCTTAGTGTTGAGGATGAGTTCATCGAGATCGCCAACCTTGGCCAAGCGGACGTGGACTTGGCCGGCTGGAGCATATCCGACGCCGTGGCGTTGCGGAGCAACTTTTACGAGGGCGACGTCGTGGCCAAGCGCGGTGCGGTGATCGTGTACGGCGGTCGTTCGTCCGGATCGGAGCCGGTGCTTGATGAGGGAATCCTCGCGTTGCCGGCCACGGAGGGCACGAGCGGGCTGGGCCTCAATAACAGCGGCGACACAATCACACTACGCAACGCCGACGGGCACGTGATCGAACGAATCAAGTTCGGCAAACCGTCAAGCAACGGCTCGATGACGCGGGATCCCGGCCTAAATGGGGTGTTTGCGGATCACAGTACAGTGGCCGCCGCGGCCGTCTCGGCGGGCACTTGGCCAAGCGGCGCGCCGTTTACGGAGGATCCGACGGTGGAGATTTCTGAGATCGAAATTACCGTCAGTCTGGCCGATGGCGAGATCCACTTGAGTTGGGGAGCGAGTCCGGCGGCAAGCTACACGGTACGGTCGAGCAATTCAGTGGCCGGGCCGTACACGCCGGTGGGGAAGAAATTAAAGTTCGACGATAGCGCGGGCTCCTTCAGCGCCAAGGCCGACCAAGCAGCGCAGTTTTTCATCATCCAGGCCGAGTAACTTATCGTGAGATTGCAAAAGTGTTTTATCGCCGCCGCCGCTATCATTTTGGCGGGGCCGCTTGGCCAGGCGCAACAGACCTTCCGCGTGGCGACGTACAACGTGGAAAATTTCATCCTCGAGCCGATCCAGAATCGGCCGCTCAAGAAACCGTTCGCGCAGGCGAAGATTGTCGAGAGTATCCTCGCGGCCAAGCCGGATGTGATCGCGCTGCAGGAGATGGGAAAAAAAACGGCGCTGATTAAGCTGCAGGCCACGCTCAAGGCCAAGGGACTCGACCTGCCGTACGTGGAACATCTGTCAGCGTTCGACCCGGCGATTCACGTCGCGTACTTGAGCCGTTTCCCGTTCAATAAAATCACGCGGCACGACAACGAGAGTTTCCTACTCAACGGCCGCCGACTGCATGTGAGCCGCGGGTTTGCGGAGGTGGAGATTGCGCTGGGTGACTATTCGTTTTCACTGATCACCGCGCACTTGAAATCCAAACGGGAAGTGTCGGTCGCGGACCAGGCAGAGATGCGTTTGCAGGAGGCGTTGCGGCTGCGGCGCATCATTGATGCCCGGCTCAAGGCCAACCCCGAAATGAACTTCGCCGTGCTAGGCGACTTCAACGACTACTATAATTCCAAGCCGGTGAAGGCGCTCGTCGGTCGCGGAAAGTCGAAGCTCATTGACGCGCGTCCGGGCGAAAAAAACGGCGACAGCGGCCAGAACCGGATCAACTCAAAATGGTTTCCGCGCAATGTGTCGTGGACGCATTTTTACGGTGTGGAGGATGTGTACAGCCGGATTGATTACATTTTGCTCAGCCCCGGCATGGCGAGGGAACTGGATCGCGCCAACTCGTGGATACCGGTTGTGGCGAACTGGGGCCACGGCTCGGACCACCGCCCGGTGGTGACAACGTTCGTGGCTAAAGCCTCACACGCAGCCGCGAAGATCGCTAAGAGAGCAAGTGTGGCAAATCGCTTCGGGTGATCGTATAGTGCGCGTCCCTTGTGGGGTGGCACATGAGTGATTCCCCCCAATCCCAAATGCCGGCCAAACTTACGAGCCTGTGACGACGGACGAACACGACACACAAAAGAACCTGTTGCCGGCGCTGGCCCGGTTGGTGCGAGGTACATCGATTCTCTTTTGGGGCTTGCCGATCGCGATGGTCGTCAGCGTCATGGCCACTCTCTCAAACTGGACCGATGCCGCTTGGCCGATGGGCATGCTTTTGCCGCCGGTGGCGTTCGCGATGCTGTGGATCGGACTGTGGTTGCTAGGCAGTTTTCAGCCGCAGGAGCGCGTTTGGCAGGCCGCGCTTGGGCAGGCAAAACTCATGGGCCTGTTCAGCCTTGGCTTGTCGCCGTTTTTACACTGGCACCACCGAGCGCCGGACGAGTTGTACTTCGCCAACGCAGTTTGGCTGCTGGCATTGGTCTTCGTGTTTTACCTGATGTCGCTCAACAAGATGCTGGCCCGCCTCGCTGCTATGCTGCCGGACGAGACGCTTCGCGTTGAGTCGCAACTTTTCTCCCGCATGAACCGCGTGTTGTTGGCCATGACTCCGATCGGCTTTGGCGTCATGTACCTGTTTTCGTTCATGGACGAGTTGCCGGAGATTCTGATTCACGGGGTGTCCATGGCGGCCCAGTTCCGGCCGTGGCTCTTCATGGCCTTCGTGTTGATCCCGGTGTCGATGACCATGTCGCTCCTCTGGAAAACGAAGGAGTCCATCCTGGCCAGCGTCTTCACCCCCCGGCAGTAAAGCTTAGCCAAGCGGCTTTTTAACCGCGAAGCAACAAAGAATGGCACCGGGCAATTCCTACTCCCTCAGGGAGTAGGTGGCCGAAGGCCGGATGAGAGTGAACGTGCTGCCGCCGCACTCCGCCGCTGCGCTCTAATAATACGAAATAATTCGCCGAAGGTGCCGAAGCAGCTTAACTTCGCGTCGTCCATTTTTAATCAATGATAACCAAGACTCTCCTCACGATTGCTTTTGCGCTGGCCGCCACGACCCTCTCCGCCGAGGACACCCGCTGGTGGAAGGGCAACCTCCACACCCACTCGCTCTGGAGCGATGGCGACGACTACCCCGAAATGATCGCCGACTGGTACCGCAGCAACGGCTACCACTTTCTCGGCATCTCCGACCACAACGTGTTGGCCGAGGGCCAGCGCTGGATTCACCGCGAGAAAAATGCCGGAGGCCAACGTGCGTTCGACAAATATCTGAAACGTTTCGGCGACGACTGGGTCGATCACAAAGTTGTCAAGGGCGTCCCGCGGGTCCGGCTCAAGACTTACGCCGAGTATCGCCCGAAGATGGCCGTGCCGGGGAGTTTCCTGCTGATGCAGAGCGAGGAACTTTCCGACCAGTTCCAGGGCCGGCCGATCCACATCAACGTCACCAACATCAAGAAACAAATCCCGCCGCAGGGCGGAGCCGGGGTGGCGGCGACCATGCAGAAAAACATCGACGCCGTGCTGGCGCAGCGCAAGGCGACCGGCCAGCCTATGTTCCCGCATATCAACCACCCCAACTTCGGCTGGGCGATCCAGCCGGCCGACATGATCCGGCTGCGCGGTGAACGGTTTTTCGAGGTGTACAACGGCCACCCAGCGGTACGGAACTACGGTGACTCCAAGCACCTCAGCACGGGGCAGATTTGGGACGTGATCAACGCCTACCGGATCGGCGTGCACAAATTGCCGTTGATGTTCGGCCTGGGAACCGACGACGCACACAACTACCACGACCTCGCCGTTGGCCAGAGCAACACCGGCCGCGGGTGGGTGATGGTTCGCGCCAAGTCGCTCACGCCGGAGTCGATTATAGCGGCGATGGAGCGCGGCGATTTTTATGCCTCAAGCGGCGTGGCCGTGGACGGTATCCGCCTGGCCAGGAGCACGTACAGCTTCCGCATCCAGCCGGAAAAAGGCGTGACATACACCACATGGTTCATCGGCACGCGAAAGAACTTCAAGAGCAGCCCCGACTTGGCCAAGCGCAACTCGCTCAAGCCAAGCGAGGCAGGCATCGGCGAGATCCTCGGCCAATCGCAGTCGCTCGAGCCAAGCTACACCTTCAACGGCGACGAGCTATACGTCCGCGCCGAGATCATGGCGTCAAAAAAGAAAGCCAACCCCTACGCCGCCGGGGAACATGAACGCGCCTGGCTGCAACCGGTACGTCCAAGTAAATAATTTTTATCAATGAACTTGCAACGGCTTTTCCTTTTTTTGTCGCTCGGCTTGGTGGTGGCGACTGGGTTTTCGGCCGGTAGCGCGCCGGCGGATTATCAACCGGAAGCCCAGCGGCTGACGCAGGCGGCGACGAACAGCTTGTTTGGGTTTTCTCGCCTGGCCACGATGTGTGACACGTTTGGGCCCCGCTTTACCGGCTCGAAAAATCTCGAGTCCGCCATAGACTGGTGTCTCGCTGAGATGAAAAAAGACGGCTTCCTCAACGTTCGGGGAGAGGAAGTTACCGTCCCGCGCTGGGTTCGTGGTAGCGAGTCGATTGAGTTGATTTTACCACGCCGCCGCGAGCTGCCGATGCTCGGCTTGGGCGGCAGCGTCGGCACGCCGCCCGAAGGCATTATGGCGGACGTGTTGGTGGTCACCGGGTTTGATGATCTCAAGAATCGCACCCCTGAGGTCAAAGGGAAAATCGTCCTCTTCAACGTGCCTTTCACCGAGTATCGCGAGACGGTGATCGTCCGCACGCAGGGGGCAATTCACGCGGCGAGGGCCGGGGCAGTAGCGAGTCTGATTCGGTCGGTTGGGCCGTTTTCGATGCAGACGCCGCATACCGGGGGAATGTCGTACGCCGATGGCGTAAAAAAAATCCCGCACGCCGCTCTTTCGCTGGAGGACGCCAACATGCTCTCGCGGATACAGGCCCGCGGCGAGCCGCTCCGCGTGCGGCTCAAGATGGAGGCACGCACGCTGGCCGATGGCATTTCACGGAACGTCGTTGCGGAGATTCCCGGAACGGAGAAGCCGGAGGAGATCGTCATCGTCAGCGGCCACATCGACTCGTGGGATGTTGGCCAAGGGGCGATGGACGACGGCGGCGGTTGCCTCGCCGCGTGGGAGGCTGCACGGCTGATGCTCAAGCTTGGCCTGCGGCCAAGGCGCACCGTGCGCGTCGTGCTGTGGACGAATGAGGAGAATGGCATACGCGGAGCCATGCAGTATGCCAAGCGGCATGAGGCGAACCTAGCCAAGCACACCCTGGCGATCGAGTCAGACGCCGGCGTGTTCCAGCCTACCGGCTTCGGCTTTTTGGGCAGCGGACGCGGTATGGAAATTATCCAGAGCGTTGGCAAACTGCTCGACCCCATCAGCGCGGGCAAGATCGCCAAGGGCTGCCGCGGGGCGGATGTGCTCAAGCTCGTGCGTGGTGGCGTGCCAGTCATGCATCTCGAGGTGGATCGCGAGAAATATTTTTGGTTTCACCACACCGACGCAGATACGATCGATAAGCTTGATCCGGCGGAGTTCAACCGCTGCGTCGCCGCGATGGCCGTGATGGCCTACGTCATCGCTGACCTCCCGGAAACGCTGCCACGCTGATTTAAGGGGATAAACAGCCTGATTCTAGGCTCAGCATTTTGAATATCCGGGCGTGCGGTGGCGTTCTTTCTGGGCTAATTTTTGCCAACTCAATGTTTTCGAAATTGTACAAAATCACTTTTTTGGCACTGGTAGGAGTCTTTGGCCAAGCGCTTGGCGCGGCGGAGGAAACCAAGCCCATCGTCGTGCCGACTAGCCAAGCGGAGTTCAATCCGGACATCTTTCCTATTATGAAGGATATTTGTTTTGGCTGCCATGGCAATAAGCGGGCCAAGGCGGAACTGAACCTTGAGTTGCTCAGTGCCAACCCGGATTTCTTTAAGGACGGCCGCACATGGGAGCACGTAAGCGAGATGCTGCGCCACCGCGAGATGCCGCCGGAAAACAAAAAGCAGCCGACGGAAGATCAGCGAATCATGCTGATCGAATTCATAGAAAAGGAGTTGGCAAAGTTTGACTGCTCCAATCCGGCCGTTCCGGTCAATCCGGGCCGTGTCACTCTGCGTCGGCTCAACCGCAGCGAGTATAACAACACGATTCGCGAC
The DNA here is from genome assembly GCA_018674955.1 of Verrucomicrobiota bacterium. GTDB lineage: Bacteria > Verrucomicrobiota > Verrucomicrobiia > Limisphaerales > UBA1096 > UBA1096. The sequence continues at coordinate 16,626 of JABGZB010000038.1, forward strand.
CTGTTTGGCGTGGACTATCAGCCCGCAGCGGATTTCCCGAACGACGAAGTTGGCTACGGCTTCGACAATATCGGCGACGTACTCTCGATGTCGCCGATCCTGATGGAAAAGTATTTGCGTGCGGCAGAGGAAATCACGGCACAGGCCATCCGTACCGACATCCCGGCTTACCCGCCCGAGGATGTCATCCGCACCAAGAAATGGGGCACGCGCAGCGATGACGGAGCGGTGCGCATTGAGAATGACAATCTTTGGGGATTGTTCCGTGAGGGGAACATCGACATTCGCTACCCGTTCCGTACTGATGGCGAATATCTGCTGCAGATCAATGCGTACGCCACACTCGCCGGGCCGGAGCTTCCCAAGATGCAAATCAGTCTCGGCGGCAAACCGGTGAAGACATTTGAAGTTAATCAAACCGAGGAAAAACGGCGTAAATTTATCGTGAAACTCAATCCGGGAAAGGGGAATCATCGCATCTCCATCGCCTACATGAACAACTACGTGAACAACGACTCGCCCGACCCCACATTGCGAGGCGACCGCAACCTCTTCATTCGTGGAACCAAAATAATCGGCCCGCTCGATGCTCCACAACCGAAGCTGCCGGAGTCGCATCGGCGCGTGATTGTTCGTCAACCAAACTCGACTGAGGTTCGAGATGTCGCCCGGGAGTCATTGACGCAGTTTGCAGGGAAGGCATTTCGCCGGCCGGTTTCAGAAAAAGAGATCAACCGGCTGCTGACGTTTGTTGATATGGCCCTTGCCGATGGCGGTTCGTTTGAGCTGGGAATGCAATTGGCAGTACAGGCAATCCTGATTTCGCCCCACTTTTTGTTTCGATGGGAATTGGATACACGGCCAAGCGGGGACGACCCGATCCGCGAGTTGACCGACTGGGAGCTTGCATCGCGGTTGTCCTACTTCATTTGGAGCAGCCTGCCGGATGACGAACTTCGGCACTTCGCCAAGCGGGGTGAACTTTCCGAGCCGGACGTGATGCGGGCGCAGATTCGCAGAATGATCGCCGATCCGAAGTCCGATGCGCTGATTGAGAACTTCGCCGGTCAGTGGCTGCAGATTCGCAACCTCAGCGGCGTCACTCCGGACCCGGGCAGTTTTCCCACGTTCGACGACACTCTCCGCCTAGCCATGAAGCGGGAGACGGAAATGTTCTTCGGCGCACTGATGCGCGAGGACCGGAGTGTGCTGGAATTGATCGATTCCGACTTCACTTACCTCAACGAGCGGCTCGCAAAGCATTACGGCATCGACGGTGTTGAGGGGTCGGATTTTCAGCGGGTGAGCTTGGCTAAGGGCAGCGGCCGAGGCGGCATCCTGACCCATGCTAGCATCCTCACTATCACCTCCAACTCCACGCGCACCTCTCCTGTGTTGCGTGGCAAATGGATTCTGGAGCAGATTCTCGGCACTCCTCCGCCGCCTCCACCTCCCGATGTCGAGGAGCTGGAGGAAGACGAGGAGGCGATTACCAGCGGCTCGCTTCGGGAGCGCTTGGAGAAGCATCGCGAGAAAACCGAGTGCGCCACCTGCCATTCCAAGATGGACCCTCTCGGGTTCGCGCTGGAGAACTTCGACGGCATCGGTGCCTGGCGTGATGTAGACGGCAAATTCCCGATCGACCCCTCTGGCGAACTACCCACCGGTGAGGAGATCAGCGGCCCCGATGGACTAAAAAAAGTGCTAAAATCGCGTGAAACTTTTATTCGCACGCTGAGCGAAAAACTGCTAACTTTTTCTCTTGGTCGTGGTCTAGAATATTTCGACAAGTGCGCGGTTGATGAAATATGCCGGGAATTGAAGACGAACAATTACCGGTTCTCCGCACTGCTCGGCGGCGTGGTTAACAGTAAACCGTTTAGGTATAGCAACTTGCAGACAGAGGAAGATGAGTAAAAATCATATTCACAGGCGAACCTTCTTGAAAGGCCTTGGGGCCGCGATGTCTCTCCCGATGCTGGAAAGCATGTTCCCGGTGAAGGCACTGGCTAGTTCCTCTACCCAACCGCCGGTACGCATGGCGTTCATGTTTGTTCCAAACGGAGTCCACCTGCAGGAATGGAAACCGGCAGCCACCGGTGTACACTATGATTTGACGCGCATCCTTAAGCCACTCTCGCCCGTGAAGCGCGACCTCACCGTTATCAGTGGGTTGACACAGGACAAAGGCCGAGCCAATGGCGACGGTGCCGGCGATCACGCCCGCTGCGCTGGGGTATTCCTGACCGGCGTACAGCCACTCAAGAGTCAGGGTTCGGAGATTCGCGCGGGGGTTTCCGTAGACCAGTTTGCCGCGAAGAAAATCGGGAACAAGACCCGGTTCGCCTCACTGGAACTGGGCACCGAGCGTGGCCGGCAATCCGGCAAATGTGACTCCGGCTATAGCTGCGCCTACTCCAATAACGTTTCGTGGCGCGACGCAGCCACGCCGATGGCAAAGGAGACTAACCCGCGTCTGGTTTTCGAGCGACTATTTGGCAACAACTCCAAGGGCGAGCACAATGAAAGTCTTGCTACGCGCCAGCGTTACCGAAAAAGCATCCTCGATTTTGTCCTGGAAGATGCGAAGACCCTGACGCGGAAAGTCAGTGGCAACGACCGCATGAAACTCGATGAATACCTCACGGCAGTTCGCGAGATCGAGCAGCGCATTGAGCACGTCGAGGGCGAAAATACCGCGCAACCGGATGTCCTAGCTGGGCTCGAGAAGCCGGGGGGCGTGCCGAACAGCTACGAGGAACACATACGACTGATGGGCGACATGATGATTCTCGCATTCCAAACTGATGTAACTCGCGTTTCGACGTTCATGCTGGCCAACGCCGGCTCAAACCGCAGCTACCGCAACATTGGCGTCAACGAAGGTCATCACTCGCTTTCGCATCACCAGAATGACCGTGTCAAGCTGGACAAGATTTCCCGGATCAACACGTTCCACGTTCAACAGCTCTCGTATATCATTCAGAAGATGAAATCGATTCCTGAAGGCGACGGCTCATTGCTCGATAATACCGTGATCGTCTACGGTAGTGGCATCAGTGACGGCAACAAACACAACAACGAGAACCTACCCATCCTGTTGGCCGGGCGTGGCGGCGGGTTGGTTCGTCCTGGGCGCCATATCCAGTATTCGGAGGACACGCCGTTGAACAACCTGTTCGTGACCATGCTTAACCATATGGGCGCCACGACGGACTCCTTCAACGACAGCACGGGACACCTCCCGTTCCTGTCCTAAGCAGGCGTTTTTAAGAACGAATTTACATCCCGCCAAAGGCGGGATTTTTTTCGAGCATGAAGTTTTTTAAGACTGTTTCCGCCATACTCCTTGGCGTCCTGCTGGCAAATGCCGGGGAGGTGGAGGACTTGATCGGGGAACTCGGCAGCGGTGACAAGGTCAAGCGCCGCGAGGCCGCCCGGTCGCTCGCCCTGCTTGGCCCTGCGGCCAGGGCCGCGGTTCCGGCCCTAATCAAAGGGCTCGACGACGACGAGGAACAGGTCTTCTTTTGGTCCGCCACAGCGCTCGCGAAAATCGGGCCGGATGCCCATGAGGCCACCCCGGAGCTCATCAAGCGACTCAAGCGCAGCGGGCGTCGCTACAAGGACCAGGTCCATGTGCGGATCGTCCATGCGCTCACGCAAATCGGCCCCGCTGCCGTGCTCCAACTCACCGGGGCGCTTGGTTCCGAGCACAGCTCGGTTCGCCTAGGCGCCGTACGAGTGCTGGGCAACCTCGGCTTCGCCTCACGTGAGGCTGCACCTCGACTGTTTGACCTGTTGGCTGATGACTCCGAAAGCGTCCGCTTCTCGGCTGGATCCGCGCTTGGCCGGATTGGCGATGTGGCTTATCCGCAAATCATGCAGGGGCTTTCGGCTGACAGCGCGACGGTTCGCGCGGCTGCAGCCCACGCGGTCGTTTGGATCCCGGCGAACTCGCGCCCCGCGATACACTTGGGCAAGCGCTTGGCGAAGGAGACGGATAACGAGACCAAGGTTGCCGGGCTGAACGCCCTGAACCGAATTGGCTTTGACGGCGAACGGTTGCTTGCACTGCTTCTGCCGGCACTGGACTCGGAAGAGCCCAGGCTACGGCAGGAAGCCCTCAGCGGCATCCTGAGCCTTCGCCCCAACAGCAGGGCTGCAGTGCCACACCTGATTGAGCGATTGGCTGCGGAAGACCCATCCAAGCGAAAGCAGGCAATCGATCTGCTTGGCCGCATGGGCTACGATGCCTCCGTTGCCGTACCCAAGCTCATAACAGGGCTTGGGCAAGCGGATGAGGAAGAAAAACGTTCCATACGAAATGCACTCGTCGAAATGGGGCCGGCCTCGATCCCGAGCCTCCTCGATTCGGCAACGGAAATACCCCTGGCCAAGCTGTTGGGCGAGACATGGCAGGCAGATTGCATTGGCGGCATCGGCATCCAGGCGGTGTCGAGCCTGACGAACTCGTTGAAGGAAAATCCCGGTAATGGAGCCGGGTTGTTGTCGCTCGTTGCACTTCAAAAGATTGGTGACAAATCTCCCACAACACGCCAGGTGATCCTCCCATGGCTGGAACACGAACAGGCGGTGTTCCGTGGGGCGGCACTCAGTGCGCTCGTTGCCTCATCGACGAAACCGAACATGTTGATGCCCCGGTTGCAGGCGGCCATGCGCGACCCCAACTCACTCGTTCGGCAGGCGGCGATGGATGCACTTGCCAGCCTCGGCTCAAGCGCGAAGGGCGCAACCACCGCTCTGGTCAACAGTCTCGACGATAAGGACGCCGCAGTTCAGCTGAGTGCCATCCGAGCGATCGGCAAGCTGGAAAGCGACGACTCCGTCCTGGCCGAGCGGCTGGCCGGCATGCTCGACGGGGCCGGCACCGATTTGCGCCTGGCGGTGGTCGAGTCACTCGGAGGTTTTCGCAAGCTGCCCAGCATTGCGGTGAAGCGTTTGGTCGGCGTGCTGGAAGTGAAGCATACCGCGACCCAGTCAGCCGCTTTCGACGCGTTGGCTAAGCTGGGACCCGAGGCCAAGCCGGCGCTGTCAGCGCTGAACCAAGCCGTCGGCCACGCCGACTCGGGCGTGCGTGCCAGCGCGTTGAATGCCTTGACCAAGGTAGAGACGGATGACGGCAAATTGTTGGCGCTACTCAAGCCGGCGCTTCGCGACGCGTCGGCCAAGGTGCGTCACACGGCCATTCGAGGGCTGGGAGAGCTCGGATCGGACGCCCGGCCGGCCGGGCCGGAGTTGTTTGCCCGACTCGAAACGAGCGAGGATCGGAAGCTGGCGTTGGAGGCCCTGCGCCGAGTGCGCGTCCGTGACGTTGATCTGTACATCTCGATTCTCGACAACGACGAACCGCTCGTGCGCCTCTTCGCCTGCCAAGTGCTTCGGCGTTTAGGTAAAGGGGCGCGAAAAGCCGAGCCGGAACTACGGAAGCGGCTGCGCGACGAATATGACTACGTTCGCCGCGAAGCGCGTCGTGCACTGGATTCCTTCAAATAAGGCAATTTCTCGCGAAAGACGCTTGCAATCGGGTCGGCCATGAGTATGTTGCCCCGCCGCTGGGCCCCGTGATTGCGGGCAGCCCGTTGGAAGCTGAGAAACAATTGTTCACCGAGTAACTAACCTTTAACCCGGTCGCTCCGTCTTCGGACGCCTTTCACGAGCCACTGGTTTTTCCGGGAAAACTTACTCCCATTTATACAAAAATATAGTGTCATTAACCATGGAAGAGGCCATGGCGCAGAGCCAAGTCAGCTATGTCGCCGGCCAAATAGTCAAAGGGACGGTCATTGAGATCCGTCAGAAGGAAGTCATGATCGACATCGGCTACAAGAGCGAAGGCTCGGTGCCGAGCAACGAGTTTTCCGATCACGACGAGGAGGAATTAAAGCTCGGCGACGTGGTCGACGTACAAATCTTGCGCCTCGAGGATCGCGAAGGCATGGTTGAGTTGTCACACGAGCAGGCCATTTTCAAGCAGAACTGGGAGAACATCAAAACCATCTGCGAGGAAGGCGGCTGCATCAAGGGCCGTGTCAAGGCAGCGGTCAAGGGTGGGTTGATTGTGAACGTCGGCGTGGAGGCTTTCCTGCCCTCGTCACAGATCGACATCATCACGCCACGGGACTTGGACGTCTTCGTCGGCAACACCTACGATTTCAAGGTGATGAAGCTCAACCTTGAGCGGCAGAACATCGTGCTCAGCCGCCGCGAGTTGATCGAGGAGGAGCGCTCCGCCAAGCGCGCGAAGCTTCTGGACGACATGGTGCCGGGAGATATCCGCAAGGGCACCGTCAAGAACCTCACCGACTTCGGCGCATTTATCGACCTGAACGGCCTCGACGGCCTCCTGCACATCACTGACATGAGCTGGGGCCGCATCACGCACCCCTCGCAAATGCTGGCGGCCGGCCAGGAACTCGATGTAGTCGTACTCGACGTCAACAAGGAAAGCGAGCGTGTCAGCCTCGGCTTGAAACAAAAAGAGGCCAACCCATGGGACAAGATCGAGGAGAAATATCCCATTGGCAGCAAGATCGCCGGCAAGGTGGTCAACCTCATGCCGTACGGCGCATTTATCGAGTTGGAACCTGGGGTAGAGGGGTTGGTTCACGTCAGCGAATTGTCCTGGACCAAGCGCATTAATAAGCCCTCCGAGGTGCTCAAGGCCGGCGAGGACATCGAGGCCGTCGTGCTTGGCATCAATCAAGACGACCAGAAAATTTCCCTTGGCGTACGTCAGCTAGACACCAATCCGTGGGATTTGGCCGAGGAGAAATACAAGGTCGGTGCAAAGGTGTCCGGCAAGATTCGCAACCTCACAAGTTACGGTGCTTTCATGGGGCTGGAGGAAGGGCTCGACGCCATGATCCACGTCTCCGACATCTCATGGACCCGCAGGGTCAACCACCCGTCCGAGGTTTTGAAAAAAGGAATGGACGTTGAGGCACAGGTGCTCGAAGTCGACCGCGAAAACCAGCGCATCTCCGTCGGCATCAAGCAGCTTGACGATGACCCGTGGGACAAGATCGCCGAACTGTACAAGATCGGCGACCTCGTCGAGGGCAAGGTTTCCAAGCTCGCCAGCTTTGGAGCGTTCGTAGGGCTCGATCACGACATCGATGGCTTGGTGCATATCAGCCAAGTCAGCGAGGAGCGGGTCGAGAAAATCAAGGACGTCCTCAGTGTGGGTGAAGAAGTGACGGCCCGAGTGATCAAGATTGACCGGTCGGATCGCCGCATTGGCCTCTCCATCAAGGCGGCCACTTACACGACCGAACAGATCAAAGAGGAGGAAGCCGTACTCGACGCCCTCAAGCCGGGCGAAGATCTGGTGGCATTGCAACACGCCTTTGACACCTTCGGTAACGACGATGCGGAGACTACGGCCCCGGCCGCCAAAGCAAAAGAGGAAGCCTCCGCAGTCGAAGAGCCCGAGACTCTCGCAAAAGAGGAGGCTCCAGTTGTTGAGGCTCCTGCCGAGGCTGAAACCCCGACCGAGAGCGAGGAGGCTTCTGTCGAAACAGAAGCAGAAGCCAAGGGCGACGAAGCCAAGCCGAGCGAGTAAGCCGGCGCTTCAAATTGTTTTGCAACCGGGCAGGTTTTCCTGCCCGTTTTTTTGTTGGCCAAGCGCTTGGCCAAGCGGTCGGCTCTCGACTTTCAACGGCCAAGGAGCCATAACACGCGCCGTTTTATGGGCATCATCGAGGAACTGGAGTGGCGCGGACTGATCTCCGATTGCACGGACCGGGAGGGGCTTGCACAGCGCTTGGCCAAGGGGGCCGTGACGCTGTACTGCGGGTTCGACCCCACGGCCGACAGTCTGCACGTCGGCAGCCTTGTGCCGTTGCTGGCGCTACGCCGCTTTCAGCAGTTCGGCCATAGGCCGATCGTTGTCGCCGGCGGGGCGACCGGCTCAATCGGCGACCCCAGCGGCAAGAGCGCCGAGCGGCAGTTGCTCACCCACGGGCAGCTCAAGGCCAACATTGAGGGGGTCAAGAAACAGTTGGCCAGTTTTCTGGATTTTGACAGCGAGGCCAACGCGGCGTTGCTCGTTGATAACGCCGACTGGACCGCGCCGCTCTCGTTCCTCGATGTGCTACGAGACGTCGGCAAGCATTTCAAGGTCAATGCCATGGTGGCCAAGGAGAGCGTGCGCGCGCGGATGGAGGATCGCGACGTCGGCATCAGCTTCACCGAGTTCAGCTACATGATCCTGCAGGCGCTCGACTTCGATCACCTTTGCAAGCAGAACGAGTGCGAACTGCAGATCGGTGGCAGCGACCAGTGGGGGAACATCACCGCCGGCATCGACCTCATCCACCGCCGACAGAACCGTCAGGCCTACGGCTTGACCATGCCGCTGATCACCAACTCGGACGGCACCAAGTTTGGCAAAACGGAAGCCGGCGCCGTGTGGCTGGATGTGGCCCGCACGAGCATCTACCAGTTTTACCAATACTGGGTGCGCGTCGATGACCGTGATGTGGTTCGGTACCTGAATTTTTTCACCTTCCTCAGTCGCGACGAGATCGAGGCCTTGGCCAAGCAGCACGCGGAGCAGCCGCACGCGCGCATCGCGCACAAGGCGTTGGCCAGGGAGGCCACCGTGCTCGTCCATGGCGAAGAGGCCGCCAACGAGGCCATCCGCGCCAGCGAGATTTTGTTCGGCGGTGCGATGGACGGGATCACCGAGGCAACATTCCGGGAGATTGCCGGTGAGGTGCCGACGCACAAGGTAGCGTTGGGCCGGTTCGGCGGCGAGGGGGTTTGGCTGCCGGAGCTGCTGCACGAGGCCGGCTTGGCCCAGTCGCGTGGCCAGTCGCGCAAGGACATCAAGGGCGGCGGTGTGTACGTGAACAGCAGTCGAATCGATGACGACCAGCACAAGCTGAAGTCCGGCGACTTGTTGTTTGGCAAATACCTACTGTTGCGCCGGGGCAAACGCAACTACGCTGTTGTTTTGGCCGGGTAGCTTGGTTAAAGTCCACGCCGAAATGGAGGAGCTCACGGAGGTCACGGATGACGCCCAGGCACCGCAGGACGCGGAGTTGGACTGGTACGTGGCCCACGTGCGCCCGCGCTGCGAAAAAAAGCTCGTTGAGCACGGCAAAATCTACAATTTCTCCACCACCCTCCCGACTTACAGCAGCACCAAGAAATATCGTGGCAAGGTGGCCACATTCCATAAGCCGCTTTTCCCCGGCTACGTTTTTCTCCAGCTAAACCGCCAAACAAGAGAGGCGGCGGTCCAGAGCAACTACGTCGCTAATATGCTCGTAGTCCATGACCAGGAGGAGTTTAAGAAGCAGCTGAGCGACATCCTATTTGCACTCGATCAAAATGTAGATATCCGAGTCGAGCCAACGATCGGAAAGGGAAACCGCGTAATCATCAAGTCCGGATCGCTGCAAGGACAGGAGGGATGGGTGGAGGATCGTTTAGGCATGACCACCGTGCTGCTGCGGCTTGATTTCATTGGGCAAGCCGCCGCAATCAAAGTCGATGCTTCCATTCTGGAGCTGATTTAACCGCAATTCCAGACTCGCCTTCGGGCGGTGTTGTTGGCAGAGTTTGCGTTTCCAATGTCCGCTGCAAAAAAAGCTCCCAAGCGATCCGGGATTCTGGCTGGTGGAAACTGGATCATCGATCAGGTGAAGATGATCGATGTTTACCCCCAGAGAGAGCAATTGGCCAACATCACCGGAGTCACGGTCACCGGCACCGGCGGTTCGCCGTACAACGTACTCGTCAACCTGGCCAAGCTCGGCGCTAACATCCCGCTCGCCGCCGCCGGCTTGGTCGGCAAGGACGCTTTCGGCGACCTGATCCTCGCGGACTGCGCCAAGCACAAGATAGACACCAAGCACCTCAAGGCCACTCGCGCTGCCCCGACCTCATACACCGATGTGATGACCGAGACCAAGGGCGGCAACCGGACATTTTTTCACAACCGTGGTGCCAACGCGCACTGGGGCGGCACCGATATCGACTTCAAAAAAACCAAGGCCCGTTTTTTTCATTTGGGCTACTTGCTCCTGCTCGATGAGATGGACAGCGCCGACAAAAATCACGGCACCAAGGCGGCCAAGCTTCTCGCTGCCGCGCAGGCGGCTGGGCTGCGGACGAGCATCGACGCCGTGAGCGAGGACAGTGACCGCTTCGCCAAGATTGTCACGCCCGCACTACAGTACACCGACTACTGCATCCTGAACGAAATCGAGGCCGGCAAGACGACCGGTTTTAAGATACGGCAGGACGACGGCAAGCTGGACACCGTGGCGCTTCGGCACGCCGCCGGTGCATTGTTGCAGATGGGCGTCGGCGAGCTTGTGGTGATTCACTTTCCTGAGGGCGGATTCGTGCGCACGCGAAAAGGTGAGGACGTGCTGCAATCCTCACTCCGAATCCCGGCAAAGGACATCGTTGGAGCAGCCGGGGCGGGAGATGCCTTCTGCACCGGCATGCTGCTTGGCCTGCACGAGGAATGGGACTTGGCCAAGTGCCTCGAGACAGCGGTATGCGCCGCCGCCGCCTGTCTCTCCGATCCGTCTTGCACCGGCGGCATGAAGCCTCTCCGCAGTGTGCAGGCACTCGCCAAAAAATATAAATTTCGCCCAAGGCTCGAGCCGGAGTTTTGACAAAAAAAAGCCACGCTTGGTCAAGCGGGGCGCTCAAAAAAAAACGTTTACGGTGAACTATTTGTTCACGCGCTCCATATATTTTCCTTCACGCGTGTCTATTTTCAGCCGCTCGCCGTTCTTGATGAAGAGTGGCGCTTGGACGGTCTTCCCGGTCTCGAGAGTGACGGTTTTCATCACGTTCGTTGTGGAGTCACCTTTCACGCCTTCCGGGGCATCGGTTACGGCGAGCACTACACTCGACGGCAGTTCCAACACAGCCGGGTTGCCCTCGATGAACGTGATCTCGACCTCGCAGTTCTCGACCATGTAATCCACCGCATCGCCGACCAGTTCCGGCATGATTGTTTCGGGTTCGTACGTTTCCGGATCGGTGAAAACGAAGTCTTCTCCGTCGCGATAGCTGTACTCCATCTTGCGGCGGTTGAGCGGAATCACGTCGACTTTCTCTGTGGAACTGAATCGAGTGTCGAACGATTTTCCCGTGCGAATGCTGCGCAGCGTGGCCTGCACAAACGCACGCGTCTTTGGCGGCGTGCGATGGTGGCACTCCAGCACGACGGCTACCTCGCCCTTGTGCTTGACGGCCATTCCTTTGCGTAAATCGTTTCCTGAAGGCATAATTGGGATTCCGTTTTAATGAAAAACGGGGCGCGAACGTAACGAACCCCGGTCTGATTTCAAGCCCGGAATTTCAAACCGCAACCGATCACTTGCGCGGGTCGTTCTTGAAACGGAACGGGGCCTTGCCGGTGAGGGCGGTGCTGGTGATGGAGGGGCACCAGAATTTCTCGACGTGTTGCACGACTAAGTCGGTACCCGCGAAGTGGCTGACGAACGGTCGCTTTTTCGGGTTGTACATCGTGTCGGTCATGTCGCGCATGAGGACGACGTTTTTGCCGACGGTGACCATTTGGCGGATACCGACCGGACGGCCGAGCACGCACATGTTGAGGTGCACGCCCATGAGGATGACGTTGTCGATGCCGTGCTGCGCGAGCAGGTTGTACGCCTCCTGCCCGTTGTCGGTGATGGCGTCACGCTCGGCGTCGATCTCGATGAGGTCGATCTGCCGCGTCCACGCCTCGCGGATCGGGTACTCCTCTTCGCAGTCGCAGCCCATGTCGGTGTCGTCGATCGGCAGATCCGGCTCGCGGGACTTGTTTGGCCAGCACCAGTTGGTGCCCCAGCGGACGTCTTTCGAGAGCGACACCGGGGGCTTGGCGGTCGGGGCGTCCTTGGCCCGTTTGCGCGCCGGTGTGTCCTTGTAAAAATCAACCGTCGAGCTGGGCGCGTGGATGATGAGCAGGCCCTTCTCGCGGGCCAAGCTGAGCAGTTCGTTCATCGGCTTGGCCATTTCGGCGACGCGCTTGGCGGCGTTCGGGCACCAGTGATCGTCCCACATGTCCACGATCACCACGGCCGTCTTGGAGGTTTCCCAAGTGACCTCAGTCTCGACCGGTTTGTATTTGCCGCCGCCGGTCGCCGAGAGCGACTGCGAGCGGGACGTGAAAGTGAGCGGGGCGGAGTGAGCCATATCAGCGACAAAAAAAGTGGCCAATGCGGCTAGGGCCAGGCGAATGGTTTTCATGCGAGGAGCTTGGCCAAGCTCCGACCGTTTGTAAAGACGCCGACTACGGCTTGGCTTGCTTGAGGCTGTGCAGGTAGGTGACCATGTCCACCAATTCCTGCGGCGTCATCGTCGCCTGCAGGCCCTGCGGCATGATGCTGATCGGCAACTGCGTGCGCTTGGCGATGTCCGCCGTTTTGTAGGCGATGGAAATTCCGCCGGGCAACTTGAGCGTCATCTCGTCGTCGGTCTGGCTGGTGATGATGCCCAGTGCTTCGGTGCCGTTTTTTGTTTTCAACAGCCACGCCTCGTAGCCGAACGGGATGCCGGCGTTGGGGTCTAGGATGGAGAGAAGCAACGCCTCGCGGCCGAGCTTGGTGCCGATGCCGGAAAGTTTTGGGCCGAAGTCGATGCCCTTGCCGTTGACCTGGTGGCAGGTGGCACAGGTGCTTTGCGGACGAAAAAAAATCTTTTCGCCGTTGGCCATGTCGCCCTTCATCGCGACGAGCTTGGCCAAGGGGGGCAGCGCCTGGCCAAGCCCCTGCGGCGGCGGGAAGAGCTTGGCCGCCTGTGCGCGCAGGTTTTTCCAGCGGACGCCGCGCAGTGCGTTGCCGGCGGCGAAGTTGAGATCGGTCGGGAGTCGCCCAGCCTTGGCCTCGGTCAAAAGTTCCTTTGCGCCGGTCTTGGCCTTGGCCAGCCCGTTGACGGCGATCGTGCGCAGAGCCAGCGGCTTTTTGGCGTCCTTGGCTAGGCGCAGCAACACCGGCTCGGCCTCGGGTGCCTGCGCGTTGGCCAGCGCGGCGACGGTGTTGTCGGCATGCTCCCCGTCGATGGCAGCGCGGATCAGCTTCAATCCGGCGTCGTTCAGCAACAGGCGGATCGCCTCGACGCCGGTCGAGTCGTTGGGATGCGCCTGCGCGTACCGGAGCAGCCCCGCCTCGTGGCCGCGCAGCTTGAAATCGCGGACGATCTCGACGAACGCCGCCTGGCCACGCGACGCCTCGAGGAGGTTGAGCACCACTTTTTTGATCGTCGGGTTGGCGTCGAGGTCGATGTCTTTGAGCCGCTTGAGCGCCTCAAGCTGGACGTTGATCTGTGCCGTCAAATGAGGGGCGGCCA
>JABGZB010000039.1 GCA_018674955.1 Verrucomicrobiota bacterium
GATTGGGATTCATTAGAAATTTCGGATGCAATTCCAGGAACTGATGTTTACACTTATGAGAATGACACTTTAACAATTGATGGTGTAGCTCAAGCAGTTACATTTGAATGTGATGGTGGTAAAATTAATTTCGGAAATTGGAATTTATGGAAACTAGGTTCAGATTGCGAATAAATGAAGAAATTAAAACAAATATGGGTAATAACATAGAAATCCTTTTGGATGACCAAGGAGGAATAAAGATCAAGAATTTGCCACGAAAATGAAGCATCTCCTAATCACAACAATCGCAGCCGTGCTATCGGTGGGGTGCGCAAAAATGATATAAAGTTTTAAGTAAATAGTGGAAACAATGAGTGGCACAGACCCTTTTCAATGATTTCTCGAGGGCATGTTAACAGTAGAGAACACAGCAAAACACAGGCTGCACCCGCAAAAAGCGGGTGCGGCTGGCCCTTAAAAACGAGTTGTTGTTAGATTTTTTTGTGGTAAATCGTTGAAATTCAATAAAATAACTAATTATTAGTAATAATCAGAAAATGAAGATATACAAACCATTCAACAGGGAAAGTCACAATTCACCAGTCTTTTCACACCTTGACGTTTTGACCGAAAGGGTGTCTGGTCGCCGTCGATCGTCTCTTTTCGAGAAAGGGCTATTTCAGCGGGCTGCAATTATGAATCGTTTGCATTGTTTCAAGTCTTTTTGCCGAGGCATCTCGGCGTTGGCGTTGGTTTCCGGGTTGCTTTTCGGCATGCCGGGAATGATTCCGGTATCCACCGGTTTGGCTGGGCCGGAGGATGCCCGACCGGAGATCATCAGTATTCAACTGGAAGTCAGCGAGGTGGTGGTAACGGTGCGTGTGCCGAGAGGCGTTACAAAAGTTACGCTGGAGGGGCGATCGCGACTGGGCATGGGAAACTGGGCGCCGCGTGCGGTTGAACGGGTGGATGGCTCCGGCGGGTTGCTGGTGATCCGGATTGCCTACACGAAAGCCAACGAAATCCTTCGCGTCCGGGGTGACGACAAGGACGAGTTGCCGGCGGCGTTCTACAAGGGCACGACAGACTTCAATGGGCAAAAGGATGAAGGCGGAGACGGCTTGGCTCCCGCACCCGGTCGAGGCAACGAGCTTGATTCCGTAGCTGAGGCAGGGGATGCCAATAAGGACGATGGGGGCGAGCAGCGCGATGTTGTTGAGTCGGACATCTGGAGCATTCACAACAACACTCTCTACTTTTTCAACACACTACGTGGACTGCAGGTGATCGATCTCAAGGACAAGGGCAACCCGGTTGTTCGCGGTGTGCTGCCGATGCCGGCAGCAGGCGAGCAGATGTACACGCTCGGTGACAACCATGTGATTTTGCTCGTCCGAGATGGCTGCAACTGGTGGGGCAACGACGCCGAGAGCCAGGCGATTATTGTCAATGTCGCCGGTAACACGCCGGTGATCGAGGCCAGTGTGCCGGTGAAGGGTTACATCCGCGAGAGCCGCCTTGTTGGCACCGCACTCTACATCGCCTCGCAGACGTATATTACGAAAAAAGCCGTCAATCCTGAGACTGGTGACACGTACACGCGATGGGAGCACGGCACGCAGGTGTCGGCGTTCGACCTGAAAACCCCCGCCAAGCCGGTCGCGCGCGAAACGGTTTTCTACAGCGGTTACAACAACGACATTTATGCTACCGACAAGTTCTTGTTCGTATCCACCTCGATCCCGAATAATTACTATAAGACCGATCTGCGGTGTATCGACATCTCTGCGCCGAACGGCACGATGAAGGAGGCGGCCACCATCCGCACGGCCGGTCGGGTGGCGGACAAGTTTAAGATGCGCTTAAGCGGCGACACGCTCACGGTCATCTCGGAAGAATTGAATCGCAATAGTGGTGACAATCGCAATCGCTGGTTGACCACGCTCGAGACGTTCAGCTTGGCCAACCCGCATAAGCCCAAGGTTCTCGGCGAGTTGAGCTTGGCCAAGGGCGAGCGCCTGTTTGCCACGCGCTTCGACGCCGATCGGGTGTACATCGTGACTTACGAGCGGATTGATCCGCTGTGGATTGTTGACCTGTCCGACCCGCGCAAACCGGAGATCAAGGGCGAACTCGAGGTGCCGGGCTGGTCCACTTACATCCAGCCGCTGGGTGACCGCTTGGTCTCGATCGGCGTGGATGACACGGACAATTCCCGCCGTGTTGCCGTGTCGCTGTTCGACGTGAGCGACATCACCAAGCCGAAGCTGTTCGACAAGGTCAGCATGGGCGATCGGTGGTCGTGGAGCGAGGCGCAGTATGACGAGAAGGCGTTCACCGTGCTGCCGCATGCCGGGTTGATCCTTGTGCCGTACCAAGGCCACGAGGCGGGCGGCTACGTCAAGAACGTCCAGATCATCGACCTGAACGAAAAGACGCTGAAGAAACGCGGCGTCATCGAGCACGCGCTGCAACCGCGCCGTGCCACCGAGTATCAGGATTTCATCCTGTCGATCTCCGGCAAGGAACTGCTCACGGTGGATGCCACCGACCGCGACAATCCGGTCGTAAAAAGCGAGGTTGAGCTGGCGTGGACTGTCGATCAAGTAATCCCGACGGGTGACTATCTGCTGCAGTTGGCCAAGGGCTCCAACTGGTACTTCGGCGAGCAGGGCGGACCGTCCATTCGGGTGGCCTTGCAGGATGATCCCGATACCGCGCTTGGCCGCGTGGTTTTGCCGGAGACGGCCTACCTCTCCGGCGCCTCGGTTAACGGCGACAAGCTGTACCTGTTGCAAACCCAGGATTTTCAGTCTGCCAATCCGAAGCCTGTCCCGGAGAAACCCGAGGATGGTGGCGAAGATGGCGATGGGGAGAAGCCAGAGCCGGAAGAACCCAAGCCCAATGTTTTCCTGACGGTGATCGACTTGGCCAATCTGCCGGAGTTGACAGTGCTGGGTGAACTGGCCTTGGTTGACGAGCAGATGGGCTGGAGCAACGAGTTCAAGGCCAATTGGCTAAGCGATGGTAAACTACTCTGGTCCAATGCTGGGGGGTACCGGTACTGGGGTTGGCGCGGGGGACCGATGGTCGATGATGGCATGCTGATGGAGGGGGATGTTTGGTGGCCCGGTTACGGCGGGACTGCCGGGCAGTTGCTTTGTTTTGATGTTGGGGCCGTCGCCAAGCCGAGCTTGGCCTCGTCTGTCAACCTCTCGGTGGAACAGAGTGAGGATGGCAAAAACAAATACGCCAATCGTTGGAACTTCAGTGAGGCGATACTCAACGACAACGGTCTGGTTTATCTGAGCAGCCAGCATACGGAGTACATTGAGTTGGAGCCGGATGAAGGGAGCAA
>JABGZB010000361.1 GCA_018674955.1 Verrucomicrobiota bacterium
CGGGCCGACGTAGCGTGAAGCCGGGGCCGCCGCATGGCCTACAGTCACCCTTATCGTCGCACAGTTCGTATTCGTAAATAGGCATTGCGTCCGCTGCGGCATGCTACCACCAAACCAAGCGCTTGGCCAAGCGCGGCCGTGGCCGTAGCGTCGGGCGCATGGGGATCGTTCGAATCTTGGTGGATGGGTACAGCCTGCTGCATCACTGGCCGGAACTGGCGCCGGACAAGCCGCGCCACTCGTTCCATGCGCGGGACGCGCTGGTGGCGGCGCTGACGCAGTATCAGGATTCGTCCGGCACGCCGGTCTCGGTGATTTTCGACGGCGGCGGCGCGCCGCCCGACACGCCAAAAAACGAGACGGCCAAGGGGGGCATCGAGGTGCTTTTTTCCAAAAAAGGCCAGACGGCCGACCAGATCATCGAGCGGGTTGCGCACTTGATGAAACCGTACGGCGAGGTGATGGCGGTGACCAACGACTTCGCCGAGCGTGAGACGGTGATCAGCCTCGGAAGCGTGGCGTGTAGTTGCGAAAATTTTGTTCAAATCATGGGCGACACGGTCGGGGACATGCAGGGAGACATGGCGGCGCGCAACAAACGCGAACGCAAGGGATTCAAGCGCGGTGGTTGAGCGATCATTGACGTAGGGGACTTCTGCGCCTATGTTGACTGGGTAATGAGCAGGCTCAGGGAGTCATTGATTGAATTGATCCGGCGCACCTCGGCGGAGATCCCCGACGACGTGCAGACGGCGATCCTTCGCGGGCTGGAACAGGAGAAGGAAGGCACCATCGCCAAGTCGGCGCTGGAGATCATCGAGCGCAACATTGGCTTGGCCAAGAGCAAGTCGCAACCGATTTGCCAGGACACTGGCAGCATTTTGTTTTACATCGACTGCCCCGTTGGTCTGAACCAAATCGAGTTTGGGCGGGAGGCTCGCGAAGCGGTGAAAGAGGCAACCAAGCTTGGCTACTTGCGGCAAAATTCGGTGGACTCGATCACCGGCAAAAACGACGGCACCAACCTTGGCCCCGGCGCGCCGAGCTTGCATTTTCACCAACACACATCGGAGGACACCTCTGTGCGGCTCGTGCTGAAGGGCGGCGGTTGCGAGAATGTTGGCGCGCAATTCTCCCTGCCCAACACCAAGCTCGACGCCAATCGCGACCTCGACGGCTGCCGCAAGGTGATCCTTGAGGCGGTGCACCAGGCGCAGGGCAGGGGCTGCGGCCCGGGCGTTCTCGGCGTGTGCATCGGCGGCGACCGGGCGTCCGGTTACGAGTTTTCCAAGCGCGAATTTCTCCGAGACCTCGACGATCGCAACCCCGACCCAAAGCTGGACGAACTCGAGCAGGACATCCTCAAGACCGCCAACGAGCTGGGCATCGGCCCGATGGGGTTCGGCGGCAAAACAACCCTGCTCGGTGTGAAGATCGGCGCGGCCAACCGCGTGCCGGCGTCGTATTTTGTGAGTGTCAGCTACATGTGCTGGGCCTTCCGGCGCGACGGCGCGACGCTGGCCAACGACGGCGAAATCACCGGCTGGCTTTATTGAAAGAAACACATAATGACTCACAGTCTTTCCAGCCCGATTTCAGAGGAGGCGATTCGCGAATTGAAGGTCGGCGATCAGGTTTTGATCTCCGGCACGGTGTTCACCGGGCGCGATGCGGTGCACAAGTATCTGCACGATGGCGGCGAGTTGCCGGACGGCGTGAATCTCGACGGCGGCATACTGTATCACTGCGGGCCGGTCGTGTTGAAGGACGACAACGGCGAATGGAAGGTGACCGCCGCCGGGCCGACGACATCCATCCGCGAAGAGCCGTATCAGGGCGACATCATGAAGCAGTTCGGCATTCGGGGTGTGATCGGCAAGGGCGGCATGGCCGACAAGACGCTTACCGCATGCAAGGAGCACGGAGCGGTGTATCTGCACGCCATCGGCGGTGCGGCGCAGGTGTTGGCCGAGTGTATCATCAGGGTGCGCAACGTTTACATGCTCGATGAGTTCGGCTCACCGGAGGCGATCTGGGAATTCGAGGTGCGCGACTTCCCCGCCGTGGTCACGATGGATTCGCACGGCGAGTCGCTGCATAAGGACATCTTCGCGCGCAGCGAAGATGCCTTGGCTCAACGGCGTTAAACTGGCGTCCGTCCACCTCTACTCCACCACCGCCCGGAAGAAGCCGGCAGCGTCGAGTTCGTTGAGGTTCAACTGCAGCGGGGTGTCGACGTTTTTCCATGGGCCAATCACGCTTGGCGCGGATTGCAACGTGCCACCGGTCGTGTCAATGATCAGCACACCGGCGCTTTTCGTAATCATGACAACCGGCGGTTCCACAGAGCCGCCTTCCTGTTCCACCGGGACGACTAAAATCGTGTCAGCCGCGATCTCGTTATTGCCGGCATCGCGGATTCCGTTGATGGTTACTTTGGCCTCCTTCGACTCGATGCCGTAGGCGACGATCTGGACTGAGCGATTGTCGCCGAGGTATTCGACCGACTCGATATCAGCGCCCTCGATGCCGAATGTGCCCGGAGCAAACTGGCCCTTGGGGCCGACGACTGTGAAGGCTTCGCCTGCTCCCGGTGCCCAGTTGGCATCAGTCATGTTCTTGAGCGTGCCCTGAAACTCGTTGCCGGAGGCATCGGGGAGCTCGTCTCCACTCGACTCATCGAATTGATAGTAGGCGAGCAGGCCATCGGCGTTGTCGCCGAGCGGTTTATTCATCCATTCCTTCAATTGTTGCTGGGAGCGGACGGTTTCCCAGAGGCGCACTTCGTCGAGTTGGCCCTTGGTGAACTCGGATGTACCCTGATACGCACCGAGATAGGCCTGCCCGTTGATCAATGGCAGCAGTTCAGGCCCGGAGTCGCGTTGGGCCACCAGCTCTCCGTCGAGGTAGCTCTTGAAGCCATCCACCATGTCCACTTCCCATGTCATCACGACGAGGTGCCATTTGCCGTCGATCGCCGGGCCGACCGAGATGCCCGCGCCGGTGCCGCCATCGGTGGAGATGATGTGCAAACCGTTCCAGCCGGCGACGAAGTATTGGCCGTCCTGCCAGCGGACAGCCGACTGCAACGACTCGCCTTTGAACCAATACTCGACCGTGATGGCCTCGCCGTCGCTGAAAATCTGCGGGATGTCATCCGGCAGCGCTACGTGGGCCCGCGTGCCGTCGAACATCAGCGACCCAGTGCTACCGACGTCGGGGTTGCGGATGATGTCGTCGAACGTGATGTCAATTGTGGTTGGCAACTGGATGCCCTCGATCGGCGCTTGGCCAAGCGGCGCATCGGACATGGCCCAGTTGCGATCTCACATGCCCACCAGCACACCGTCGTACGCTCCCGTAGTGTCGGGCAGGACTGCGCCGCTGGTTTCGTCGAACTGGTAGTAGATGATCAGGTCGTCCTCGTCGCCGTTGAGCTGTTTGTTTCGGTTGGCGTTGATTTCCTCCTCTGTACGAACGACACTCCAGACACGAAGTTCATCCATCTCTCCCACGAGGAATTGCGAGGCAGCGTCGTTGGAGAAACCGATGTTAATGTGCTTCTGCCAGTCGAAGTTGGACATGTCCTTTGCGCCTTGGACGACCAGATTACCGTCGATGAAAATCTGTTGCCCGTTGGTATCGGCGCCCAGGGTGTGGGCGAGGTGATGCCATTGACCGTCGGCTAGGTTCAACCCGGAAGACATCTCCACGCCGGGGCCGCTCCAGGTCCGGCCGCGGATGTTGCCCCCGCTCAGGTGCAAGTGGCGGTCGTGGCCGCCTCCACCAAGATTGGCGTCCACCACGCAGTACAGGCCGGCGTTGGGATCCTTGGTGCGGAACCAGAATTCCACCGTGTAATCCGTCTCCGGCACGTCGATCTCCACCGAGACGTATTGGCCGCCGCCGTAAATCACCGCCGGCTTGGAGGCCAAGGCCACGCCAGGCGCGGTGCTGTCCTTAGCCACGGACAACACCGCCGCGCCGGAGGTCGCGGCCACGTCGCCCATGCTGACAGTGACCGAGTAGCGGCTGCCGTCGTCATCCGCGCTCAACACGCCCGGTGTCGTGTAGGTCGGGTCGTTGGCATCGGCGATCGCCTGGCCATTCTTGAGCCATTGAAACGCCAACTCCCCCTCGGCGAGCGGCTTGCCCGCAGTGGTCGCCGTGTAGCCGACAACGAACGTGTGATCCCAGCCAAGCGTTGCCGTGGCGCTTTGCGGCGACTCAGTGATGGCGATCTCCGTGCCGGTGTACACGAACGGCCCGTAGTTGGAGTACCGGGTAGTGCCCGGGGAGGACTGGCAGATGCCAAAGTAAACCGTGTCCGAAAACTCGAGGTTATTCACGCCCATCTCGATCCAGTCCCCGCCGTTGGCACTGCGGAAGGCGCTGAACCGGTTGCCGGAATGCTTCATCCGGATCCACAGGTTGGGCAGACCGGGCACGGTGTACGTGTCGTATTTTATCCCGCCTTGCTTAACCGCGCTGCCAAGGGTGCCGTCGTTGTTCCACCAGAAACACGCAGCAGCAGCCTCGCGGCGCTCGAGGGCGAAGTAGCCCTGTCCACTGGATGGCGTGGCGAACGCGCCGAGCATCATACTGTTGTCGTCCAGCGTTTCGCGCACCATCAGGCCGTTGCGAGACCAACCGTTGGGATTGTTGATCGAGCGCACCTGCACCGCCATGTCGAAGTCGCCGGTTTTTTCTTCGAACAGAAAGGTGAAATCGTCGGCGTTGGACCAAATGTCCGAGCCGCTGGAGATCAGCTCGATTTCGTCGCCGAAATTGTGGGCCGCACCAGACGGGTCGATGTCGCCGATGTTCAGCGGCTGCAAAGTGAGGAAGCCACCGCCGGTCTCGGAGGATGCCATTTTATTCCCGGCGATATCGGTTACGCCCGAGACGTTGAGTTGGTAGTCGCCGGTGTCGAGTCCCTCGATCTCGAGCAACACCCCGTCGCCGCTGTCCTGCACGATCACGTCCACTACCTCGGCCCCGGCGATCAAGTAGTTTGCGGCGTCGCCGGCCGTGTCCGGATTCAGCGCCTCGTTGAACCGTACAGCCGCCTCCGTAAAGTCATCCTCGGTGATCAACGCCCCGTGGGAAATTAAGGTCGGGGGGACGGTCTCAGCGGTGACCGTCAGCTTGGCTTTGTCACTGTACGCACTGCCGTCGGGGTTGCTGATGTGGAGGAAGTACATGTCCTCGTCGGCCTTGCCCAAGCGGGCGAACTTCAGCTCCGTCGAGTCGGTGCCGGTGATGCCACCGCCGTCGCTCATGGCCGACTCCACGCCGAGCCGAGCCGATGACGAGGTCCAGCCGCTCTCCGCAAAGTTCACCAGCGTGCCATCGTACTCGTTGCCGCTCAGGTCGGTCAGCGTGTCACCGTCGGCTTGGTCAAAGTTGTAATAAGCCAGCAGCCACTCCTCGTCGCCGCTGAGTGGCTTGTTCATCCGTGCCTGGATTTCTTCCTCCTCAAGGGCGTAATCCCAAATGCGAAGCTAATCGATCTGCCCGTTTAGATACTGGTTGACGGCATCGTTGGAGAAACCGATGTTGATGTGCTGCTGCCAGTCGAAGTCGGACATGTCCTTGACGCCCTCGATCACCAGTTCGCCATCCACGTAGACGAACTGCCCGCCAAGCTCGTAGCTGATTACGTGTGCGATGTGGTGCCACTTGCCGTCGGCCAAGTTCAGTCCTTCAGATACCTCCACGCCGGGGCCGCTGTAGGTGCGGACACGGATGTTGCCTCCGGTCAGGTGCAAATGGCGGTCGTGGCCACCGCCACCAAGATTGGCATCCACCACGCAGAGCAAACCCGAGTTCGGATTCTCCGTGCGAA
>JABGZB010000362.1 GCA_018674955.1 Verrucomicrobiota bacterium
CTCGCTCAACCCAAGCGGCGTTGTGCTGCTCATAGGCACCAACGACCTTGAGGAAAAAGCCACTCCCGAAGTGATCGCCGACAACCTCAAGCTCATCATCGCCGTGCTCAAGAAGCACAGTGCCGATATGCCCATCATCCTCTGCAATGTGATGCCCAGTTCCGCCGCAAAGAAACGTCCCGCTGATCAGATTGAAAAAATCAACCAACTCTACTTCGCCGCCGTGAAGGGTGACGCGCAGGTGACGATGCTCGACACGTGGTTGCTTTTTGCCGATGACAAGGGCGATGCGAAGAAGTCGGAGTTTCCAGACCTGTTGCACCCGAACAAAACAGGTTACGCCAAGTGGGCCGCCGCGCTGCGACCGTTGCTGGCCACCCATGGGTTTGTCGAAACCAAGCCGGATAACTTTCATCTCGAGCCAGGCTACGTGAGCCTTTTCAACGGGCACGATCTCACTGGTTGGGGGTTTCGCGCGAAGAAAACATTTAAACCCACCGCCACCTTTGACGGTAAGAAAGCCAGCAACGATGCGCGCTACGTCGCGATCAATGGGCGACTTGTCGTCACCACTCCGCCCGAGGGTCGTCGTGTTCAGCAACTTTGGACGACCAGGGAATTTCCAGAAAACTTCATCCTCAAACTTGAATTTCGCGCCACGCCCAACGCTGACAGCGGCGTCTTCATCCGCAAACCGCAACTCCAATGTCGCGACTACGTCCTCGCCGGCCCGTGGAAGGAATTGAAGAACTACAAGCCGCAGGAGTGGAACGAAATAGTGGCCATCGTCAAAGACGGGGTTGCGCATTGCACCTGCAACGGCGAAGTGCTCAACGCCGAGTTCAAAGTCCCACCCACCGGCCCCATTGGTCTGGAAGGCGATCGCGGCCAGATGGAGTACCGAAGGATTCGCGTAAAGGAATTGGATTAGTGCTGCTGGCCCTTTTATATTATCGTTTGTAAGCATAACTTTAATTTATCAAATAAAACAATTATAACCCACTTCCAGACAACTCATATGAGACAAACGAACCCTCTCCTGACCTTTGCTCTGGGGACTCTTTTTTTTGCCGGTGGAGCTCTGCTGGCCGCTAAACCTAACTTCATCATCATCTTTGCCGATGACCAAGGCTACGGCGACCTGAGCTGTTTTGGTTCCAAGACCATCCGTACACCGAATATCGACCGTATTGCCAAGGAAGGCCGGAAGTTCACGAGCTTCATGGTGGCCTCCCCGGTGTGTACGCCTTCCCGCTCGGCGTTGCTCACCGGTTGCTATCCCAAGCGGGTTGGTATGCACCAGCATGTCCTGTTTCCGTCATCGACCAAGGGGCTCAACCCCAAGGAACACACCATTGCCGACCACTTGAAGGGCCAAGGTTATGCTACCGCCTGTTTTGGTAAATGGCACCTCGGTCATCACAAGGAAGTGCTGCCGACCTCCAACGGCTTCGACACTTACTTTGGTATTCCGTACTCCAACGACATGAATCACCCCGACAACAAAGGAAAACCTAAAGGCGGTTGGGCAGGCATGGATATTCTCTGGAATGACCCTGAATCAACACTCACCAAATGGAAAACCCCGCTCTTTGAGGATGAAAAAATTGTCGAATTACCCGTGGACCAGCGCACCGTCACCCGGCGTTACACCCAGAAGTCCATCGACTTTATCAAAGCCAATAAGGACAAGCCCTTCTTTGTTTACCTGCCGCACTCAATGCCGCACATCCCACTCTATGTTCCCGATGATGTCCGTGACCCCGACCCAAAAAACGCCTACATCAATACCATTGAGCACATCGACTCTGAAGTGGGTCGCCTGCTCAAAACACTGGACGATCTGAAGCTCGTCGATAACACCTACGTCATTTATACGACGGACAATGGCCCTTGGCTCCAGTTCCGTCACCATGGAGGTTCTGCAGGGCCACTTCGCGAAGGCAAGGGAACCACTTTCGAAGGCGGACAACGCGTGCCCTGTGTGATGCGCGGCCCTGGTATTCCGGCAGGCACAGTCTGTGACGAACTTACCGGGACCATCGACGTGCTGCCGACCATTGCCGCCCTAACCGGCAAGCCCCTGCCCGCCACCAACAAGATTGATGGGTTGGATGCGTCCGGACTTTGGAAAGGGACTGTGAAAGCATCCCCCCGGGAGGAGTTCCTGCACTATACTTCCCGAGGGGCTATCGAAGGTATCCGTAGCGGTAATTGGAAGTTACTGGTGAAAAAGCCGCGCGTTCCTCGGAGACAAAGCGGTACCAAAACAAATAACAAGCCGCCACAACTGTATCTCTTTGACCTTGCCAAGGACGTTGGTGAGAAGAACAACCTGATCCAGGCAAAGCCAGAAGTCGTTAAGAAGCTGCAGGCCCGCATGGAGGCACTCGATGCCGAAATTACAAAAAACGCGCGCAAGCCATGGTTTAAGAATTGAGGTTAGCTGTTAAGCCTCTCCTTATTTCTTTTTTGCCAAGGCCTTTTCGATGAAGGGCCACATTAGGCTGGGGTAGAAGCGGTGACCGCTGTTTCCCCACTCCAATTCAGTGTTATTGGGTGTGCCTGCTGCCTTGAATATGTTCTTTAGTTGTCCTCCCAGTTTATCGACCGTGGGCCGGTGATGGAGTCCATCGCTTACTCCATGCACAATTAATAGGTGCCGTGGTGCCACCAGCCCGCCCAGTTCCTTCCAGTCGCCCCAGTTGCGCAGCTTGGGAACCAAGCAGCAATCGCAATGGAAGATAAAACCTTCCTTGCTTGTTACTGAAGTAAAGGAACAGCTGGGGATGGCTACCTTAATGCGCGTGTCAATGGCCGCAGTGTAAGCGGTAAGAACTCCGCCGCCGGAATTTCCGGTCATGACAATCCGTTTGGGATCAATAAGAGGATGTTTCTCGGCCCAATCAAGCAGGCGTTGTATGTCCCATACCCGCTCGGCTATTGCCGTGCGCCCGCCGAGCAGACAGTGGATGAGTTGAGCCCGGCAGGGGCGGTTGCCGTGGCGGCCTTTGGGATCGGGCACCAGCACTTCCTCCGCGAGCCCTCGGGTAGCCGGGGCGATGACTACAAACCCGCGCCGCGAGGCCTGTGCCCCGATGTCTCCCTCCTTCTCAAGCACGGTCTTGCGGTGTGTTTCATCCTTGAATGCGCCGGCGTAGGAGTGGAGCCCGAGTTTGTCGTGGCCGTGCGGGCAAAGCAGAAGGGGGAGAGGCTGGGCAGGGTTCGCATCCTTGGGAATGAGCAGATAAAAGGGGATGACCATACCAGGCTCCGTTTCAATTGAGCAAAGCGCCCGTGTGAAAGATTCATTGGTTTTTTCCGCTTGGCCAAGTCGGATCTTTGGTGTGAAGTCGCCAAGATCCTTCTCCATTTGCCGCAGCCCTGTCAGCTCGACGAGAGCCCCGCGGGCCTTCTCCTGCCACTGCCCGAATCTTACCGAGGCGTCAAATGAGTGCGCCTGCCTGCCCTGCTGGATGCGTTTGAGGTAATCCCCGACCGGGCCGGGATAGGTCAAGAACGGCTTGGGCGACTCTTGCGCAGGGAGGGGGCCGCTCAATAAAATGAAGGAAAGGATTGCAGGGATTCTCGCCATTTTTATGTAGCACATTGCAGTGGCTGGGAGCATAACCAATCAGGCGCAAAACTCACTCCTAAATTGAGGAACAACTGTTTCGGATTGCCGATGGTTTCGGAAGCGGGCAGGGTTGCTCCATGTGCCGGATTACTTTGCCTACGGTGCTTTCTAGTTCGCAACGTCAGCAAATGGGAGAACCGAATAATCAACCGATAGAATTATGAGAAACATTACCGCTTTTCTTTTTGTCTGCGCCACCAGTGTGGTCTTTGCTCAGGACAACACAACTTGGCACGACGTCACTGAATGGGGCGTCGAGGGTCGCGGTTGGGTTGGGCATGAACGATTGCGTTGGTTTGACAGGTTTCCGGCCAAGGCAGAGAAGACGGTGACCAAGCCGGTATGGAATCTTAGCCGGCACAGCGCTGGTATGATGGTGCGTTTTAAAACCGATGCCAACGCCATCCACGCGAGGTGGAAGTTGCTTAACTCGAGGCTTGGGATGCCTCACATGCCACCGAGTGGGGTGAGTGGTTTGGATTTGTACGCGCGGGATGACAAGGGCAAATGGCGTTGGGCCGCCGCCACGCGGCCGGACAAGCAGGAGATGCAGGCTGCATTGCTGACCGGCATTGCGCCGGGCATGAGGGAGTACGCAGTTTATTTGCCACTGTACAACGGCACCGAATCGCTAGCGATTGGCGTGGCGCTGGGGGCTAAGTTTGATCGCCTCGCGCCTCGCTTGGCAAAGCCACTAGTTTTTTATGGCACCTCAATTACACATGGCGCGTGCGCCTCAAGGCCGGGCATGGCTCATCCGGCAATCCTAGGCCGGCGACTTGAAATGCCGGTTGTCAATATTGGCTTTTCAGGCAACGGGAAAATGCACAAGGAGGTGGGCGAGCTGATGGTGGATGTCGATGCGGCCTGTTACATCATCGATTGTCTGCCTAATATGAATGCAGCGATGGTCACCGAGCGTTGTGTGCCTTTAGTGAATCAACTTCGTAAAGCCCGACCCGACACGCCAATCGTGCTGGTGGAGGATCGGCGGTTTGCCAACTCGTGGCTTGTGCCCGGCCGTGCCAAGTTTCATGAAGCCAACCACGCAGCCCTGCGAAAGGCTTATGAGCAACTCAAGGCGTCAGGTGTGAAGCATCTTCACTATCTTAGCGGCGATGATCTGTTAGGAGACGACGCTGAGGGAACCACCGATGCCTCGCATCCGAACGACCTTGGCTTCGTCCGCCAGGCCGATGCCTTTGAACCGGTCCTTCGCCGGTCCTTGGGACTGAAATAAGGCTGGCGACACGCGGATAGATGAGCCTCCCGAAAATAGCCGTGACGATGGGTGACCCCGCTGGGGTGGGGCCGGAAGTTTGTTTGCATCTGTTACAGAACACGGAGATAGCGCAGCTTTGCACGCCGGTTGTATTTGGGGATGCCGCAGTGTTGACCCAGGCGGCAGTGCAGTGCCGTTTGGCCAAGCCGGATAAAGTTGTCGCCAGCTTGGGCGAGGCCGACGCGCCGAGCGTGTTCGATATCGGCGCAATCGGCCTGAGAGACTTTGAATCCGGCACCGCCAACGCCGCGACCGGGCGTGCGGGGTATACCTACGTCGAGAATGCCATTGACGCTGCTCTTGGTGGCCAGGTAGCCGCGGTGACGACTGCCCCGCTGAACAAGGAGGCGCTGCGCGCGGCGGGGATTTCGTTTCCCGGCCACACAGAAATTTTCGCAGCCAAGACCCATGCACAGCGCTCGTGCATGCTGCAATACTCGAGCGAGGTGCGGTGTGTGTTCGTGACCACGCACGTCGGCTATGGGGAGGTACCGAAGTTGCTGACCAGGGAGCGCATACTCAACACGCTCGAACTTGGCGCGCAGGCGATGAGGCGCATTCGCGGTAGCGAGCCAAAGATCGGTGTGCTCGGCCTCAACCCCCACGCTGGCGAGCACGGCTTGTTCGGCGGCGAGGAGGAAACGGTGATCCTTCCCGCGATTGAGACGGCACGAGCCAAGGGTTTTGATGTTGAAGGGCCAATTCCGCCGGATACCGCGTTCATACCGGCCAAGCGCCGCGCGACTGACCTGTTCGTCTGCATGTACCATGACCAGGGGCACATCCCGCTCAAGGCTCTCTGCTTCGACGAAGCCGTGAACACAACGTTGGGGCTGCCGATCGTCCGCACCTCGGTCGATCACGGCACAGCCCTCGATATCGCCGGCCTTGGCCAAGCTAGCCCAGGCAGCCTGTTCGCAGCGGTGAAGCTCGCTTTGAAGTTTATTTGATGAGGATATGAAACATATTTATTTTGTTTTACTGACAGCCGGATTCTGTTTCAGCGCGCAGGCGGAGTATGAGGTCAAACCCCTGACAGAGTCGCAGGCGCGTGAGTACAAGCTCGACACCGGCTTTTACAGGAAGGCGACACAGGTACAGGACATCCTTATTGCGACTTCGGCCAAGGTCTCAGACTTGGCGCATCAGGAGACGGCGTATCAGTTCGATATGCTGATGCGAAGCATGAAGCCGGGAATTGCTGAACGTATTCGTAAAAAAAGAGTGCTGTGTCTTCTGATCGGGCATGATGAATTCACTTCACAACTTCCGCAATTCACCACCAACAAGAAGGGGGAGGAACTGGATTTTTACAACTGGCGTCAGCGCGGTTTTCTCTCGCACATAGGCTCGAGGCCGACGGTTGTTTTCGCGGAGGAAGATGTGATGGAGTATGAGGGAGGGATGCAACTTGAGAGCATCCTAGTTCACGAATTTGGCCACGTGGTACACGGCGCAGGATTTGACGAGGCTCTCCAGAAACGATTAACAGCAACATTCGAAAACGTGAAGAAGATCGGCATCTGGAACGATGGGCGAGCCGCGCAACGCTATCGCCGGATCAAAAGCGAAAAGTCGGTGAAGTTGCTTGGAGCCTTGAAAAAATCGTTTCCCGATGAGTCGCCAAAGTTGCTTCGCAAATGCCTGAGCGCCGGCGACATTCTCGTGAATGGTGAAAAGACCAATGCAAAAGTGAAGGTCAACAAGGATGACAAAGTGCTGATTTATTTTGGTGGCCCGAAGCAATGTTATGCTTCCAGGAACCGTTCCGAGTATTGGGCGGAAATTTATCAGTGCTGGTTCAACACCAACCGAACGATGGATCATGATCACAACCACATCCACACCCGTGATCAGCTCGTCAAATACGATCCCATCGGCGCAAAGCTCTGCGAAGATGTTCTGGGAAAACCGGAGTGGCGATTCGTCTCGCCCCGCAAGCGTGTTGGCCAGGCACACCTCAAAAACTACAACTACAGTTTCAATTCACCAAAGGTCACCGATTTGCCACATATCCAAAAAGCCGCTTACGATTACTACGACACCTATTGGAAAGAATACTGGCAACGCCTCTACAACAAACACAACATCAAGCGCAAATAACACTTTTGCCATTCGGGAAAATGCTCTTTGGGCTGCATTGTACGCAAAATGATAAGTCGCAATGGATTTTTTCAAGTCGAATAAAATGGAGCACCAGATCGTCGACAAATGATTCGCTTGCATAAATCGAGCCATAGGTCAAAAGTCGATTTTTCTGCGGTATATTTGATGTCATGTTGAACCCGACGATATTTTCCAGGAGAAAGTTTCTGAGAGCCAACGGAGCGGCTGTGGCGCTGCCTTTTTTACATTCCATGCCGGGCGTTTTCGGCGCGGGAAGCAAGGTGGCCAAGCCCAGTAAAAAACTGGCGATCATGTACATCCCCAATGGCATTGTGAGGCGGTGTTTTTTTCCGGGGGAGGAACAGGGTGAGTTACCGGACTTTGTTGGTGGGTTTAATGCCGACAAGAGTAAAAAACAGAAACGTAAGCAGAACACCCCCGGCATTTATCCGCTGGAGCTGACTCCGACGATGCAACCGCTGAAGGATCATACGAAGGATGTGACCCTAATCACCGGCCTGGACCGTACATTCAAGAACGGCCAGGATGTACATGCGCAGGGGGCGTCGTGTTACCTTACGAGTTTGTCGCCGGTACAGGCGGCCGAGCAGGGCGTTAAGCATCCAAACGGGCGTAGTCTCGATCAAGTGATTGGAGACAAGGTTGGGCGCACCACGGCATTCAACACGCTTGAGATCAGTTGCAACGGGTTTACGGCCGGCAAGGAGTCAATCTACTTTGACAATATTTCATGGTATGGACCGGATAAGATCGCTCCATCCATTCGTGATCCGCGTAAGCTATATGATCGGTTGTTCGCGAAAGATAGTTTTCGATTGAATGTTACCGAGATCACGGATCTTGTGCTGGCTGATGCGAAGTCGCTGTCGCTGAAACTGGCGACGGAGGACCGCGCGACGCTGGACGAATTTATAACCATGATTCGGGATGTGGAGGTGCGCATGGCCAAGCTGGAGAAGCTTTTGGCCAATGCAGACATTCGTGTCCCGAAGAGCGAGGTGTTACCGCGAGGTGAATACATACGATTGCAGGCAGATATGATGCTGCTGGCATTCCAGATGGGCATAACCAACATTTCCACCTTTATGATCGGACCAGAGCGCTGGGATGCCACGTTGATGTATGAGGGCGTGTTCGACAAACCAGTGCAGCACCACAACATGACCCATAACCAGAAGGGCAAGGGGTATCTTGAAGTGCAGAAGATCGATCTTTTCCACATGCAGCAGTATGCCTACGTGCTCAAGCGCATGAAAGAGATCAAGGAATCAGACGGCAGTTCAATGCTCGACAATTCGCTGGTGACTTACGGAGCAGCGCTGGGTGACGGTTCCACGCATCAGTATTACGACCTGCCGATGATCGTGGCAGGTCGCGGTCAGGGGCAGGTGAACCAGGGCCGCTTCATCCAGTGCAAAAGTGGAACGCTGAACTCCAACCTGTGGCTTTCGGTCGCTAAGTTGATGGGGTTGGAAATAGAATCTTTCGCAGACAGCACTGGCTTGATCTCCGATATGTGGGCGTAGGGTTGTCGATGTTTGCCAAACGATTCATTCAACGGGGCGGCTTGCTCCTGTTGTTGGTCTCTATTCACACGGTCCCGGAGGCCGATGAGTTTGATCAATTCCTCAAACCGTTCTTCACTAAAAACTGCGTGAAGTGTCACGGCGGCGAAAAGGTGAAAGGCAAGGTCAACCTCAAGGAGATTGCCAACGATAAACAGTTTCTTGCCAACCCGGAGCTGATCAAGGAATTGATCGAGGTGATCGATGCGGCCGATATGCCGCCGGAGGACGAGCCCCGGCTCACTGAGGCGCAGCGTGCCAACCTGCTCGCCTCACTTAAGACGGAGTTGCGCGCTGCCACCGCCAATGCCAAGGGCGGGCACATACCGATCCGCCGCCTGAACCGGTTCCAGTACAACAATACCGTGCGCGACCTCTTCCAACTGAACCGCGATGTGTTTCCGTTGCCGGAAAAACTAATGACGCGCCAGACCATTTACCTGAATGCACCCAAGATGCCCGACCGCGTTAATGTGCGTTCGCTCACGCTCAACCCCGCCGACGGCCTGCGCGAGGTGAAGGCCTTCCCGAAAGACCTGCGCGCATCGCACGGCTTTGACAACCAAGCCAACCAGCTCACTCTTTCGCCGTTGTTGCTCGATGCTTTCCTGCGGCTAAGTGTGTCCATAGTCGAAAGCCCGGACTTCAACGAAAATACCGTCGGTGTCTGGAACACCTTCTTCAAGCCCCCCGCCGAGGGCATTGATCTGTCGGCCGATACCCGCAAGCGCATTGCAGCCTTTTTGAAGCGAGCCTTTCGCGGGCCGGTTGAGGCCGCCACGGTCGACCGCTACACCGCCTACGCATTGGCCAAGATGAAGCAGGAGCTGACCTTCACCGAAAGCATGAAAAAAGTCGCCTCCGGTGTACTGTCTTCGCCGATGTTTCTCTATCGCTATCCTGCTACCGATGCCAAGGCCTACACGCTGGCCTCCAATCTTTCTTTTTTCCTCTGGGCAAGCACGCCCGACAGCGATCTGTTGCGCCTCGCCGGCAACGGCGACTTGGTCGAGCCCGAGGTGTTGGACAAGACCATCGACCGCATGCTGGCCGACCCGAAGATCGAGCGGTTCCTCGACACGTTCCCCGCACAGTGGATGCAGCTCGAAAACATCCTAGCTGCTACGCCCGATCCCAAGAAACACCGTTTGTTCATGCTCGACAAAAATCACCCCGCTAGCCTGCAGATGCTCTGCGAGCCGCTGCTGCTCTTTGACGCGGTCTTTGTCGAGGATCGCCCGATTGCGGAGTTCATCAAGCCCACCTTCAGTTACCAAAGCGATTTTCTGAAAGATTGGTACACCACCGACCTCAAGGCGCCGAAGGTGGATGAGAAAAAAATTATCGAAGAGAATAAACCGCTCGAGGCCAAGCGCAAGGCTGCCAGGGAGGTGATTAAGTTGGCTCAATATGATTTGGATGTTTTTGTAGAAAGCATCCCTTCTATAATTGAGAAGAAAGCGGATCAGATTGATTTCACGGAGGGGCAAGCGCAGTGGGAAGCCGCCCAGCAGAAGGCGCTGGCTGAGAGTGCGGCACTGTCCCCTTGGCATCATATAGGACCCTTTGGTGCGGGTAATTTCGACGAGGCTCACGCCAAGGCGTTCATCGATGAAACTAATGTCAATTTGGGGAAAACTTACGGCAAGCTGAAGTGGGAGTTCGCCAAAAATTTCGTGGATGGAAAGGTGCATGCCCTGAACGGAGGAAACAGTGCGACCTATCTTTACCGCACAATCCAATCTGGCACGGCGCGGGAATTGAAGCTTTCGATTGGTACCGATGACAGCTTTAAACTTTGGCTCAACGGCAAGTTGATCACCGATAAAAAAATCACCCGAGGAGTTGCGCCTGATCAAGACAAAGTTCGAGTGAGCTTGGTCAAGGGCCAAAACAAGCTGCTCTTCAAGATCGCCAACGGAGGCGGAGGCTACGGGTTTTATTTCAAGACTCAGTCGGTGCCATTTCCTGTTCCAGTTGTTGCGGCGATACAGACAGACACAGCAGAGCGTTCGGACGAACAAACCGCTGCATTGGCTGAGTACTACCTCTCGATTGCTCCCGAGTTGGAGCCTGCACGAAAAAAAGCGGCATCGAAAAGGGAGATTTTGGCAAAGGTGTTAAATCAAGAGAAAGACAAGCTGAACAAACTGCCGAAACCGCGCGATCCCCGCAAGGTGCAGGAGGAGATGAACCGTCGTTATGATGATGAGATCCGTGGCAGACTGCGAGATGAGACATTTAGGCGAGTGGCGGCGAAAGATCCACGATATGGGGGTGTAATCACCAGTGCTGCGATGCTCAGTATGACCTCAGGTCCGCGCCGAACACATCCTATCGCGCGTGGCGCGTGGGTCATTGAGGTTATTTTTAACGATCCACCACCACCACCACCCAATGATGTTCCGCCGTTGAATGAAGATGCATCAGACGAGAATTTGACTATTCGCGAAAAGTTTGCCGAGCACCGTGAAAACCCCGACTGCGCCGGATGTCATTCGAGGTTGGACCCGCTTGGCTTCGCGCTTGAGAATTTCGACATTACCGGACGCTGGCGTGACAAATACGAAAATGGTCGCACGGTAGATGTCAGTGGCACGTTGCTTCGGAAATATGAATTCAAAGACATTGTCCGTTTTAAAGAATCGATCGCAAAAGAAGACCGCCGATTTGCCAAAGCCTTCACGGCTCATCTCATGCGGTTCGCGCTTTCCCGCGAATTGACGCCCGGCGATACGCTGACCATCGATCGAATCATAAACAAGACAGCGAATAAGAATTTCAGACTGAGGTCGTTACTCAAGGAAGTGATAAGGAGTAAAAGCTTCCTTCAAAAAAGCTAATGAACCTTTGATAATTTTTCCTTTTCGTTTATTCAGGACGAGGTGGTTCTAGGCGCCTGCAGTCGGATAACTCTGAATCGCTGAGGGGTCGCTTGTGCGCAGACAAGTTGAAATAATAAGTAACATGCGTTCAATGAACTTACATTCGATCGACCGCCGCAGTTTTTTGCAGGGCGTGGGCGTGGCGCTGGCCCTGCCGATGCTGGAGAGCCGGGCGCGTGGGGTACAGTCGCAGCGGCCCCGGCGGATTCTGGCCATCGGTAATCACCTGGGCTTTTATCCTCAGGCATTCTTCCCGAAGGAGGCCGGCGCGGACTACGTCAGTAGCCAGACCCTGAAGAACATTGAGAAGCACCGTAAGGATTTCACGGTTTATTCCAACCTCGATGATGGGGCCCATGGAGGTCATTCAGGGGTGCATGCTTTCTTAAGTGGTGGCATCCGCAAGGAGGAATCGGCAGGTTTCCCCGAGAAGAATATTTCCCTGGATCAGGTAGCCGCCGAACACAGCGGCAGCACCGCCCGTTTCCCCTCGATCACCGCCGGACTGGCGGGGGGCACGGATATGTGCTGGAATCGCACGGGCGTGCGAATCCCGCCGGTGAACAATCCCGCCGGTGAACAATCCCGCCCGTCTGTTCGAAGCCCTTTTCGTAGAAAGCTCAAAAGCCGAGCGCGACTTGGAGCGAAAGCGTCTGGGCCATCGGGGAAGTGTCCTCGATGCGCTTCGTGAGTCCGCCAAATCGCTGCACGGCGACCTGAACAACGCCGATCGCGACAAGCTCGATCAGTACCTAACCTCGGTGCGCGACGTGGAGCGCAGGCTGCAGATGTCCGAGGCCTGGCTAGACAAGCCGAAGCCCAAGCCGGGCATCGACCCGATAGCCGATGAAGAACGCATGCACATCGAGGAGATGCCGCTTTTCTTCGATCTGCTGACACTGGCGCTGGAGACCGACTCCACCCGGGTCGCGACCTTCGAGATTCCCATGGGATTTACGACCTCCGACCTGGACAACGTTACCTCTGGCTACCATGGCCTGTCACACCATAGCAAGGGCGAGAACAAGCTGGAACAGCTCAGGGTGGTGGAGGATTACATCTTCACCCAGGTCAATCGGCTCTTCGACGGTCTGCAGGAGGCAAAGATATTCAACGACACCCTAGTGGTCATGGGCAGCGGCATGAGCGACGGTTCGAAGCACAGCAACAAGAATCTACCCGTGCTCCTGGCCGGCGGCGGCCTCAAGCATCAGGGCCACGTGGTCTGTCCTGCTGACAAACATAAGCGCGTGCCCCTGTCCAATCTGTGGTTGTCGTCCCTGCAATGGTTCGGCGTCGAGCGCGACACCTTCGGCAAGAGCAGTGGCACTTTTTCACAGATGGACTTTTCCTGAACCATGAGCCGCTCACATCTCACCACGATTGTCATCATCGGGCTCTTCTGCGCGAGTGCACTGCAGGCCGAGTTGCCCAAAACATTTCTCAAGCAGTACTGCTACAAGTGTCACGGACCGGACAAGCAAAAGGCCAAGCGCCGCTTCGACACCCTGCCCGCTACCATCAAAGATTTTCGGCAGCAGGAGCAATGGCAGGAGATCGTCGACCAGCTCAACTTGGGGGAGATGCCGCCGGAAGACGAAGAGCAACCCACCCAGGAAGAGCGGCTTGCTGCGGTTAAGAGTATGACCGAGGCCATCGCCGGGGCACGCGAGAAATTCGCCGGCGTCGGCCGACACACGACTCTCCGGCGTCTGAACAAAGTGGAGTATCAAAAAACCATCAGCGACCTGCTCAGTCTGAACATTGACGTCTGGAACCCGGCAGAGGGTTTTCCTGCGGAAGTAACGGCCGAAGGTTTTGACAACGACGGCGCCCAACTCGTGACTTCCGGCTTACTGTTGCAAAAATACCTCCCCGCGGCCGAGGCGGCGGTTAAACGCGCCACGCACTTCGAGAAAAAACCCGAGACCAAACATTACGCGCAGCAAACGCCGTTTTATTTCAAGGGCAATGAATCAAAGGATTTGCCCAAACTCTTCAAAGTTGATCGCTTCCGTTTTGTTCCTGAGACGCCTTACACCGATCTCTACGGTCGTCATTATCGCGGCGGACACATCGGCTTCCTGCCACTGTTTCGGCAAGGCGGAGTTACTCATAGCGGTATTTACACCATTCGCGTTCGGGCTGCAGCGGTGGGGCGCGTCCATGACTATGGTAAAGCTCTGGGTGATTTTCGAAATGGTGATCCATTGGTAATGGAAATTGCTGCAGTGGATCGACGAGGCAGTGTCACTAGCACGGGCAACGTTTCGAAAATGACTTCGATGGCGCGCATAGAGCTAACCAATGAGGAGCCGAAATGGTTCGAGTGGAAGGTCTACATGGAAGCCGGCTACGAGCCGGAAGTCCGCTTTCGCAATGGCCCTCTGGCGGCTAAGCGAATGGTCCGAGTACTAACGACTCAGGCCGCCGATAAACCGGAGTTCAAACCGTTCGTCGGCATGAAGGCCGGCATCGAAAAGGCTCACGGCGTGCTTAAGGCTTATCAGGGGCCACGCCTGCGGATCTGGAAAATCAAAGTCGATGGCCCGCACCAGCAGAGCTGGCCGCCGCCAGGGCACCGCGTGCTCTATGGAAATCTCAAGCCGGGCGAACTGAACCCGGAGACGATTGCCGAGCGTCTGAGCGCCTTCGCCCGAAGTGCCTTCCGGCGTCCACCGACCAAGGGCGAGCTCAAGCCGATCCGCGCGCTGGTCGCAGCCAAGCTGAACGCCGGGCTCAAGCCACTGGACGCATTGCAGCTCGGGTTTCAAACCATTCTGTGTGCCCCCGGTTTTCTTTACCAGCATGAGGGTGTGGGACAACTCAAGGGCTATGCGCTGGCCTCGCGCCTCTCCTATTTCCTGTGGTCGTCTATGCCTGATGATGAACTGCTCAAGCTCGCCGCCGCTGGCACACTCAGTGAGTCTACGACCCGGCGCAAGCAGGTGGAACGCATGCTTGCCGACCCGAAGGGACAGCGTTTCGTGAGCAACTTCACGCGAATCTGGCTCGAACTCGATAATATCGGTAAGATGCCGCCGTCCAAGGAATTCCTGACCTACTATCGGGACAACTTGGAGAGCGCCATGCGCAACGAAACCGAGCATTTCTTCCGGCACATTCTCGACAATAACTTGCCGCTTCGTGAGTTTCTCGCGGCCGACTACAGTTTCCTCAACCGCGAGCTGGCCGAGCATTACGGAATGCCTGGGCTCAAAGGGAATCATTTCCGCAAGGTCAGCCTTCCGGACGCGTCACGTGCCGGGATTCTTGGCCACGGAAGTTTCCTGACGGCCTCGGCCAATGGCGTGGACACCTCGCCGGTGGTGCGTGGGATTTACCTCATGAACAAACTCCTCGACTACACCCCGCCGCCACCGCCAGCCGACGTACCGGCCATTGAACCGGACGTTCGCGGTGCGACCACCCTGAGGGAACAACTGATCAAGCACCGGGCAGACGCCACCTGCGCCCAGTGCCACAACAAGATCGACCCGCCGGGCTTCGCGCTGGAGAACTACGACCCCATCGGCGGTTGGCGCGATCAATACGACCGCAAACTAAAGGTGGATCCTTCCGGCAAGCTCCCTGACGGCAAGACCTTCGCCTCCAACGCCGAGTTCAAGAAGTTGGTTGTTGCGCAGGAGGATACCTTCATTCGCTGTCTCACCAAGAAACTGCTCACCTACGCCACCGGTCGCGAACTGAACAGCAGCGACCGCCCGAGCATCGACAGGATCAGCAAGGAAATAGCCGGCAACGACAAGGGCCTCCGGGATCTCATCCAATCCATCGTTGCGAGCGAGAGCTTCATGCAGAACTAGCTTCCCTTTTTAGGCAGGGGCTGCATGATTTGCCGCATGCACACGCTTTCCCGACGTACCTTTATTCGTAACGCCGCATTGGCTGCTCCGGTTATTTCATTCACCCCCACGTTGCTGGCCAAGGATAAGAACGATCCGGATCGGTTCCAGATCGGCATCCAAGAATACACCTTTCAGCGATGGCTCGGCAGCGGAAAGCTTGTTCACCTCGACTATCCCGCGTTGGCCAAGAACAAGCTCGGTATCACGCATATCGAGTATTGGAACCGTCCCTTCAAAGGCAAGCACATCGATAAATCCTACGTGGGGGAACTGGCCAAACGCACGACCGGTGAAGGCATGAAGAACGTGCTGATTCTCGTCGACGCCGGGAACCAACTCGATTCGAGGGACGCTAAGGCGCGTACCCGTGCGATTGATGAGCACAAGGGCTGGGTGGATTGCGCTGCGCAACTTGGCTGTGATGCGATTCGTGTTAATTGCCGTTCGGGTGGGAACCGGGATGAAAATCTTGAAAATGCCGCCAAGGGATTGGGCACCTTGTGCGATTACGCCAAGGGAACGAAGGTGAAAATTGTGATCGAGCCGCATGGCGGGA
>JABGZB010000363.1 GCA_018674955.1 Verrucomicrobiota bacterium
ATGAAAAGCCCTAAAGCCACTGCCAAAAGTATTAATCTAGATTCGTTCATGGTTCCTACTGTTGCTTAGTCAACTTATCAATTAAATAGCGCTGATTATTTATTCTCCTCGTCTGGATCGCCAAAACCTGGCAATCCCAATCCATCTTGGAAAAGACCTCCATCTTCACCCCCACCGGCAGACATTAAAGCTCCCATAACTGCCTGCATCATTGCCATTTGTAGCTCTTGCTGGGTTTTGGCCTTGGCTGCGCCTGCCAGTCCCATCTGCACAGCGTTCATGATATTCATGACCTGTTTTTCCTCTTCCGGCCCGAGCATGTTCTTGAGGTCGTTGTTAATCATTTCACTGGCCTCTGACATGTTATCTTTCCACTCATCCGCCATTGCCTTTGGAATCCATTTACCCTCGACCTTGATGACCTGTTGCTCGCCATTTCTGAGCATGGAAAGCCCCGGCA
The DNA here is from genome assembly GCA_018674955.1 of Verrucomicrobiota bacterium. Classification (GTDB taxonomy): domain Bacteria; phylum Verrucomicrobiota; class Verrucomicrobiia; order Limisphaerales; family UBA1096; genus UBA1096. The sequence continues at coordinate 461 of JABGZB010000363.1, forward strand.
GTTCGGAATCATCGAAACCTGGTAACTGGGCTGTTAACTCATCGATGTCGGGTAGATCAGGCATGCCGCTCACGCTGATTGTGGCAGTGTCGCTCTCCTGTGAAACGATTTCCACCTTGATGTCCTTTAGCTTGGTCTTGATTTCTGTGTTCCACGGGTCGCCCTCTTCAAGCTTGGAGGTTTCGGCAATTAACTTGAACAACTCCTTGCCGGTCTCATCCAGAAACTTACCAGGATCCATGCCCTTGGCTGTGGCGTGTTTGCCTAGGTCACTCTCGACCAGGGTTTGTAGCATTTTACCCATCGTCTCGAGCGATTGTTGCATCTCCTCCGGTAACGCATCCGTTCCGCCCAGATTTTCCTCAATCATGGCGGTGATCAGGTCCTGTTTGTCATTTAGCAGGAGTCCGGCCTGGCTTAGCACTTCAAACAGCTTGTCCCAAAGCTGCTGGTCCATGTTGTTTACAAAGCTATGGATCAGGTTTGTGACGTCGGTCTGGTATGATGGTGGAAGCATTTCCCATAACAGCTTGGGGTCTTCCTCCTCGAGGAGCTTGATGGGGATCAAGACCACACTATCCGCTCCACCCGGCAGTTGGGCTTTGGGCGCTGCTGCCTTTTCGATCTGGGGTTCGTTGTTCTGCTGGGAGCAGCCAGCCAGTATCATCGCCCCCATAGCGAGTGTGCTTAGGAGGACATTTTTTGTTAGATGAATATACCCTTTCATTGGAGTACTGAAATCAACTCAGGCAACTCGAACTGCACGGCAGAACGAAAAGCCGAGGGTGTGCCCGTTATGATTGATTGTAAAGGCATTCAAAAGGCTTTTTGGGCTTACGCTTGCACGGCCCCGATGCGCTTGGCCAAATCTTCCACCACCCAGTTCGGCGCTTGGGCTGCCAACTCGTCCGCTGCCGCGCCGTGCTGCCATGCGGCGTAACGGATTGTCCATCCGATATCCTCGCGCAACAGCGGCTGGGCCAGCAGTCCCGCCAAATAGCCGGCGAGCAGGTCGCCGCTGCCGCCTTGGCCAAGCGCCGGGTTGCCGGTGGGATTCACAAACACCTCGCCCTCGGCGCGCCCAATCAGTGTGTGTTGGCCCTTCAACACCACCCAGCCGCCGCCGAACTTGGCCGAGAGCGCGCGCAACGCCTCGACCCGGTCGGCCTGCACTTCGTCCGCAGTTGAGCTAAGCAGTCGTGCCGCCTCGCCGGGGTGCGGGGTGATCACACGAATCGCCTTGTCGCGGAACGTCCCCGACGGCAGCCAGTCGAGCGCGCTGGCATCCACCACGATCGGCACCGACGACTCAACCCACATCTCTCCGGTGGTCTCCTTCAGGTCCCCTGGCAAATCATCCGCGGCGAGACCTGGGCCGATCAACATGCCGGTGATCGACTTGACCGTGATCTCGCCGGGAGCCAGCGGCCGCACCATCACGCCCGCCAACTGCGACGCCACCGGGACGAACACCTCGTCGGGCGTCAGCAGCGTGACCAGTCCCGGCTGCGCCCGCGCCGCGCCGCGAGCCGCGAGCACCGCCGCACCGTGGTACCCCACGCTGCCCGCCATAATGCCCAGATGCCCAAACGTGCCCTTGTGTCCACCGGGCGGCCGGGGCGGCGGAAAGCCCGCAAAATCGTCCGCCTGGCCAAGCAGCAGGTCACTCGTTTCGCGGCACGGCGCCAGGCCGATGTCCGGCGCCACCCGCAGTCGGCCGACGAATTCCGAGGCGCTTGGCTGCAGCAGACCCCGCTTGGCCGCGCCGAGCGTCAGCGTTTCCGAGGCGCGAATTGCCGCGCCCTGCATTTCGCCGGTGGCGGCGTCCACGCCGGAGGGCACGTCCACCGAGAGCACACGAAGCCGCTTGGCGTTGAGCTGTGCGATGACCTGCATCCAGTCCGCATTGAGTGGTCGGTTCAGCCCGATGCCGAACAGGCCATCGACGACGAGCGCCGGGGCGGGGTCGAGATCGAGCGGAAGTTTTTGTCGCGTCTTGGCCGGGTCGGTGACGCTGAGCAGGCTCACCTCGCGCTCCGGCAGATGATTGGCCACCGCACGGACGTCGTCGCCGTTGTGGCCCTGGCCGGCGAGCAGCAGGATGGCGTCGCCGGGCAGGGTGAGTTCCATTACGCGCGCTGCGACCACTTCACCGACTTGTGCGATGACTTCCTCTTCGGTCTTGCCGGACTCCCACGTCGCCGCCTCCCAGCGACGCATCTGCTCCACACTGATCACCGGCAACGACATGACTCCCGCAGCCTAGAGCGGCCGCCAACTTGGAACAAGCGCCCATTGGCCAGGCGGTGGAAAGGATTGCGCTGGTGTGGGGTGAGTGTACGGTTTTCGGCATTCGCGAATTATGCTGGGGCTGAGAACCAACCATTGGAGTCGGCGCGAGTTTCTCTCGGTAGGAAGCCTGGGACTGGGCGGCTTGGCGCTGCCGGACCTGCTCCGGGCGGAGGAAGACGTCAAGAAGGCCGGCGGTCTGGCCAGGGACAGGTGCGTCGTGTTTCTGTTCCAGCACGGCGGGCCGTCGCAGTACGAGACGTTCGACCCCAAGATGAGCGCGCCGTCCGGCATCCGCTCGATGACCGGCGAGATCCCGACGACGATTCCGGGCATCACGTTTGGCAGCACGATGCAGCGGTTGGCCAAGCTGGCGCACAAGTTTTCTGTCGTGCGCTCGTTCACCACGGAGAGCAACGCGCACGACTCGAAGCCGATCATCAGCAAGCGGTACTCGGCCGGAGCGCACATCGGCTCGCACTACGCCCGCGTCGCCGGCGCGAACAATCCGCGCAATGGCATGCCGCGCAACCTGTCGCTGTTCCCACGTGCGGTGGACAGTTCCGCCAAGCCGGCGTTCATGGATCTCGGCCGGTTCGACAGCACCGGGCCGCTGGGCTCGGCCTATGCGCCGTTTGCGCCGAGTGGCGACGGGAACCTCAAGCGCGACATGCAACTGGCCATCGATCCGGCGAGACTCGACGACCGGCGCAGCCTGTTGACTCGGCTTGACCAGTGGCGTCGGGTCATCGGCGAGAGCGACATCGCTGAGAGCTTTGACCGGTTCCAGTCGCAAGCTTATCAAACACTCACGGGAAGCGTGTCGGAGGCATTCGACATCACGCGCGAAGACCCCAAGCTGATCGAGCGATACGACACATCGAGGCTGATGGATGTCTCGCGCATCAGCAAAAAGTGGAACAACCATCCGCGCTACGCCGAGCACGTGAACAGCCTCGGCAAGCTGCTGCTGCTAGCCCGGCGCCTGGCCGAGCGCGGCGCGGGCTTCATCACCATCACCACCAACTTTGTGTGGGACATGCACGCCGACGCGAACAACGCCACGATGATCGAGGGCATGGGCTACGTCGGCACGCCGTTCGACCATGCGGTGAGCGCGTTCATCGAGGACGTCGAGGCGCGCGGGTTGCGCGACAAGATCCTGCTCGTCTGCTG
>JABGZB010000040.1 GCA_018674955.1 Verrucomicrobiota bacterium
AACACCAACGAAAATTTCAAGGACAGCCATTACCTAGAGCCCATCCCGGTGGCCGATACCCGCAAGCAGGGTTATGTCGATCGCTGGATCGTCTACGGCCGAATCAAAAAGGAGCAGCTTTTCACCGCCAAGGAACTCACCGTCGATCCCGGCGTAACATGCACCGTGAAAGACAAGGGTGCCTGGAGCGGCATCTGCGTGCAGGGCAAAGGCACCATCAACGGCCAGCCGCTAAGCAGCCCCAAGCTCATCCGTTTCCACGAGTTGACCGAGGACGAATACTTCTGCACCGAGGCCGGCGCCAAGGCCGGTGTCACTTTCGAGAACACCAGCGACACCGAACCCTTGGTACTCCTCCGCTACTACGGCCCCGAGGTCAATCCCGACGCCCCCGGCATCGGCGACTATCGAAAACGAAAGTTCGATTGAGGAAATCAAACTAATTGAAGTTCCAAGGCTGGATTGTATGCCTGTCAACGTCACCACCCCTCTGCGAGAATTTTCTGCAAGTCTCTGAACTCTTTGGCGTGATCAATCGCCTTGATGGTGTCGTGGATTAGCACCGCGTAGCGTATACGGAACGGTTGACCTTTTTTGATCCAGGTTTTCACGTATGGTTCGCGGCGTTCCTTGGGTTGTTTGGGAAATGGGTTGGCCACCAGTACGCCGTAGTCTCGGCTATGGGACCAGCATTGGCGCGGGTTATCGGCCGCAGGTACAATCATCAAGCCCACTTGTCGTTTGTTGATCTTGCCAGAGTAATCGATCCATCGCATCGGCCTGCCCCAAGTCCCGGCACCGTTTTTTTCGCCGCTGTCGTTGATGATGGTTCCAGTGCCACCTTGCACATTTAAGGGAGTGGCGACCCGGATTGCCAGACCACTTTCTTCCTGATCCCCAAAATAAAAATTGCGTTTATCGTTTTGAAATGTCGAATCCCACAACAGTAGCATCCCGATCTCATGTCGACGAAATTCAATTCGGTTTATCTCATGACATATCTCACTATTCCCATCAGAGGTCAGGTAACGATTACGGACAGTGAAACTGGCACGGTCTTTCCCATCTTTCGGTTTATCCACGAATCCGTCATGCAATACTTTCGCCTTGAGGCGCCAATAATCCTGCCCGTCTAGATGACCAAAACCCATCCAGATACCCGGATGCATTATAGGATGGTCGCTGCCGTCGCTGGCCATTGGTGGATAGTTGCGCGTGACTTGGATGCCGGTGTGTGTGTGGACGTTGATGAACGCACGGCGGGTTAGGTGCGGATGGTCGAGTAGGTATTCGGTGATTTTGCGGCCATCGAGCCGGAGGGTGACACGGTCCTTTTGCTCAGTGAATGAAAAGCCGGTTGTCTTCGGGGTAACGGTTTGGGGCTTGTTTTTTTGATTTTGCAGATAGGCGATGAGGTCGGCGACTTGTTGTGGTTGGAGAATCGCTCCAAAGGTTGGTGGCATGGCGGAAGTCTTGAGGGTTTGGCGGGATTGAATGTTGCGCTGAGCAATCCTAGCCACGGTGCCATTGGCCAACGCTAGTTTCACGGATTGACCGGTTTCGGCGAGCACAATGCCGGCCACCACATCGCCTGACTTTTTGGTGAACACCCTCAACGCAAAGCCCTCGGTGATTTCTGCGCTCGGCTTGAGGATGGATCGAATAAGCCCATTCGCATCCGCACGGGAACCGATGTCCGCGAGATCGGGTGCGAAGATGTTGCCGTTGTTTTCCAGTTGATGGCAAAGGGCGCAGTTGGCACCGCCGCGCGCGTGAAAGAGCGATTGGCCACGATCGGCACTGGCATTTTTTAAAAGTGGGAGAACCGCCGCGGCTGTGGTGGGCACGATGGGTGGAGCCAAGAGCTTGGGCCGGATGATGACGAGGTAATTTGACTTGCGCGCCTTCACGCCCTCGGAGTTGCCACCGAGTGTGAATTTGCCTGAAGGGAAATCCGCCATGTAGATTCGATGCCGTGCATCGTCGGTATGCAGTTGAAGTTGCGTCGGTTTAAAACGAGCATGCGCCCAAGTGGGCAACCCGCCGCCACGGACGTCATCGGCTAAAAAAACCGTGGACGGATGGCGAAGTGTCAACGTCAGCACTCTGTCACCCCCGGCCTCGGCGTCGTGATTGCGGCCTTGGATGAAAGTTTCGCCAGCAAACTCGGAAGGAAGTTCGAGAATGCGGTATCGGCGGTCAACATACGCGAACGCACCCACCTGCAGCCGTGCTTCGCGATAACCAGGTGACTGGTGCGCCTCGATTTTTGACACCACCGAAACCAGCGGATGGACGGACACCGCCACGCCCTCCGGCGTAACTTTAAGAGATGGTCCCTTGATAATGGCAGCCGCCTTGCCGCCCAGCCGGCGCTTGGCCAATGCCGCAGTTGAAGGGTCCGTGTCTTTGGCCAAAAGCCGCAACGCCTCCGGAGCCAACGCATCCTCTTCCAGCAAACTCAAAAACGCCCCGCGGCGCACGCCCGCGCGTTGGTCGGTCAACATTGCCTTGCGAGCTTCCGCCGGAGCGGTTTCGAGCAATGCACCCCACGCGGTGTAAAACACCATGCGGTCAGTTTCCCTGGCCAACAGGTTGAGCACGTCCGCGTGCCAGCTATCGTGTCCCGCCTCACGAATGGCCAGCAAAGCCTCGCGCCGTATGCGCGGCTCGGTATCGGTCAATGCCGCGCGCACCGTGTCTGGCAGAGGTAGCCCCCTCGGATGCCGCGCACACCATGCAAGAATGCGCAACGACTGCAGCCGCAGGTTCAGCGACTTAGCATCCTGCACCATCGAGCCAAACATCGCATGCAGTTGCGCGTTGTGCGGCTGAATTCGGCCAAGTGTCCAAGCCGCCCACGTCTCGAGACTGGTTTCGTTTTTGGCGTCACCGCGCAGCGCATCCATCAACGGACCAATCACCACTTCCTTGCGCCGCACTAATTGTTCCGAGGCATTCGCGCGCCACACCGGCAAATGACTACCAAGGTCGGCCAGTAATTCCCGCATGCTCCATTCCTTTAATGGCTTCGCCCTTTTGGATTGAGGTTTAAAAACAGCTTTCACTCCCTTGGGCCACAGTCGGTAAATGCGGCCTTCATTTTGCTGGTTGCCATTGGCCATCTTTGCACCGTACTCACGCCCCCAGCTGGAAATCCACACCGCGCCGTCCGGTCCTACCTCGATGTCCACCGGGCTGAACGATCGTCCCTCACTCTTGCCCATCGTGCGCCCGCCGCCGGCGTGGGCGAACAAGTCGAATTTTTCCTTCTCCGGTTTCAGTCGTGCGCCATCCCACTTGGGGCGGAAAATATAAACCTGCCGACGTAGCCAATCGTTGATGAGAAATACACCGCGATATTTTTTTGGCCACAAAGGCATGCTGCAAAATATCACGCCCGTGCCTGATCCTTCAAAGAGTGGCCCGGCGGCCGGCACAGTAGGCAGATGGTTGTCGCCCTTCCAATCGTAACTCCAGGGGTGACCCCAGCCAAAATGCGCGCCGTAAAAAGGGGAGAAGATTTTGTCGCCATGCGTCTGGTCGTTGTCTGTGCCGAGCCACGTGAAGCCGTCGTCAAAGCAGATGTCCCATGGATTGCGAAAACCGCGCGAAAAAATTTCCAGATTTTTGCCATTCCCATCACAACGCAAAATGCCACCCTCGCGCCCCCAGTCATCGGCGGGGTCGTGATAATTTTTCTGGTAATTCGCTGCGTTAAAAATCTTAGGCGCTGGAAAATCCGGCGCGTCCGGCGCCTGCACGCCCCACAACTCGCGAAACGCTCTCGGCGCCACGCGGTCGGGCAACTGTGTTAGCCCCTTCGAGTTGCCTTTGGACATGTACAGCCGACCGTCAGGCGCCCAGTTCAAGCCGTGCAAGCCATGCTCGAGATTGCCAAGATCCGTGTAGAGCCGTATATATTCATCGGCCACCTCGTCGCCGTCGATATCGCGCACCACCGTGAGGTCCGGAGCATTGGCCACCCACAGGCGACCATTCTTCCACGCGAGTCCTTGGATGCTGTTGAAGCCCGTGGCAAACCGCTTGCGGCCCTCAGCCACGCCGTCGTGATTTTCATCCAGTAAAATCCAGACTGAATCCCCCGCGGTCTCCAGCTTGGGGGTGCGATACTGCGGCCCCATCCCGACGCAGAGCCGCCCCTTTGCATCAAACGCAATCGCACACGGATTCCGCACCAGCGGTTCTCTGGCGAAAAGCTTGACCTCAAGATCATCCGACACCAGCGGAAAATCTGCCGGCGTAGCAGCCAGCGTGCTCAGGAGTAAAATTAAAGGCAATAAACGCATCATCCCTTCGCGCGGTACGCCTCAATGATGGCAGCATTGTCGGCTGAGGCAAACCCCAATTCCTCAGCGCGCGCCAGCAACTCGCGGTGCGCCGCGCTGAGTGGTGTTTTGGCCTCCCATTTCGCCGCCAGTTCCAGAATCAACCGTACATCCTTATGATGTTGCGCCAATCGCGCCTGGGGTGGTTCGTAATTGCGCGCCGCCATCTTCAACCCCTTTGTCTCCATCACGCCCGAGGTCGCTGGCGTCTGCTTTAATATTTCCAGCGCTCGCTTCGCCTCAAACCCCAATGCCTCCGCCAAGTTCAATCCTTCCGCCAACGCCGCCCGGTTCAATCCGAGAATTAAATTGTGCACCAATTTAAACCGCGAACCCGCTCCAACGCCACCCACATGAAAGCGTTTTTTGGCTAAGGTCGAAAAAAGAGGTTCCTGTGCCGCCACCACATCCGCCTCGCCACCCAGTAGCAAAACCGCTTTTCTCTCGCGCATCTGTACGCTGGAGCCGGCTACATTTGCTTCGAGATAACTTGCACCTTTTTTTGCCAGTCGCACGCCCAAAGCTTCGATCTGTTCCGGATCGCCCGTGGTGGTGTCTAGGATACAATGCCGCGCCGCGATTACATCAATCACGTCATCGATCACAGACGTCGCTATGTTGCTGTTAGGCAAACTGAGAAGAACTGTGTCGCACTGTTCAAAAACAGCCGAAGCGCTGGGAAACAAATGGAATGCTCCGGATTCAGTTTGCGCAATGTCGTATCCATATATTTCAAACCCAGCGCAAGCCAAGCAGTCACTCAACGCTTTACCAAGAAGACCAATGCCGATAATACCAACTTGACCCTGCATTATTTCAGAAGCTGATGGCTCAAGCGGTAAGGATCGTTTAAGGCGATCCACTTCTAAAAGCATTAATACCTCCATCTTCCTGCTTTTGGCCACGTATTTGGAGTCGGTTTCATCGACTATTTTTCAGCCGCTTCTTCTTGCCTGCTCTCTCCTTGATCTTCGGAGTCTCAAGTCCGTCACCCG